>QHYF01000040.1:0-27009 GCA_003224075.1 Acidobacteriota bacterium | reverse complement strand
CCTAATCTCGGGTGATCGTCGTTCTGGAGCTTCCGTGCAACAGCCGGCCTCGGCACAAGCGCCCGCAGCCGCATCGAATCTCCCGAGTACGGCTGCGACCGTCGCACAGCCTACTCCGCCTGCGCCCATCCAGCCTCAGCCCGTACCGGTTCGAGGCGTCACGATACAGGCGGCCCCGACAGAGGCGGCGTCCATATCAAATACGCCGGAGACAACTGCGACCGTCGTGCAGCCTGATCCGGCTGCACCTACACAGCCTCAGCCCGCACCGGCTGAAGCGGCAGCGCCGGCCATCCGAGCCGCGGAGACGAGGACGACCTGGGAGAGACCCAACCCGGGGGGTGTTCGCCGAGCGCCTTTGCTGGAACTCTTTGGCGGCTACGCGTTTGCACGGTTTGTCAGCGCGGGAACCGCGACTAACTTCAACGGCGGCCTGGGGTCGGTTGGCTGGAACGTAAAACCGTGGCTGCAGATCGTCGCGGACAGCAGCTACAGCGTCGTAACGATCAGCGGCACCAAGAATGTGCTGTATGGAAACCATTACGGGCCGCGCTTGTTTCGCCGCGGACGAAATCGATGGGGCGCAACCCCGTTTGTGGAAGCCCTGGTTGGGGGATCGCGCGCAGACACCACCGTCAGCGGAGCCGGCGGCTACACCGCTTCGGCCAACAGCATTTCGTATAAAGCTGGCGGCGGATTAGACATCCACCCATCCCGACGCTTCGAGATCCGTTTGTTCGACATCGACTACTACCGGACCTCGTTCGGCACTAATGTTCATCAGAACAACTATTGGGCTTCCACCGGAATTGTCGTGCGGCTCTTCGGAGGAGGATCCGAGTGACGGCCTGAAGGCTGCCGCGAGGAAGGAAAGGCCTGGACGCAAGATCGACGTCTGGCGTACTGGGCTTCCAGCTGTCGCTCGCTTCCCTCGGACTGGGACATGCGTGCCCGCAGGCAGGCTGAAGCGGGCCCCTACCACGGCTGGGCGCGGCTTTCTCTCCGCGAAGGGCGATCAAATTTGTGCGGCTACCCCCCACCCCCCTATTTTTGTAAGTGTGGATTCTAAAAGACTTAGGTTTCCTGTAAGTTCTTTAGAATCCGCAGATCCGTGGGGTCGTGGAACTGCGGATTCTAAACGACTTAGGGGTTAACATAATCACGAAAACGGGTACCCTCGCTCCACGCGAGAAGGCGAGGCACCGGAACATTTGCGACGATTCCGCGGGTGAAAAAAGGAAGAGCGGCAGCCGAGGCTGCCGCTCTTTGTACCGGGCCATACTCTGACCTGAAAACATCGTACCAGAATGCCACTGAAAGTCAAGAAGAAGTTGGAGGCGTTGTCAAACCTCTTTTAAAATGTCCCCTTTTTACCTCGATTAAAATGTCCCCTCACTTCCAGGGGAAGGGGTTGCCGCTGGGGGCGCTGGAACGCAGCCGTCAAGAAATAGAGCAGAGATGCAGTCACAAGAACGAGTTGTTGGGACCTGCGCGTGGGCTGCGGGTCCGAAAGGCCTTCGGCTTGCAGTGCAGGAGGGTGTTGTCTTTCAAGCGGCAGCCAATGTGGCCGGCGGCGCGCGCATCGTGAATGTCGTACACTATTTTTTTCGGGGAGGACATGGCAACGACTGGAAGCATGACCGCGAAGCGGTCAAATGGGAGCATGACCGCGAAGCGGTCAATACAGAAGAGTCCCCACAAAGAAGTGAGACGCCCGGTCTGGGCTGAAGTCTCTCTTTCCGCTTTGACATACAATCTCCAAGCCATCCGGAAGTACGTAAATCCGCCGGAAGAGAAGCGCAAGACGCCGCGCAAGATTCTCTCGATCGTGAAAGGGAATGGGTACGGCCACGGCGGCCCCGAAGTGGCAAAGGCGCTCGAAAAGGCGGGCTCGGACTGGTTCGGCGTCACCTGTACGGATGAAGGTGTTGGCGTTCGGGAGGGGGGCGTCCGAAAGCCGATCCTCATCCTCACCAGTTTCGTGCCGGGAGAAGAATCCAGATTAGTCAAGCACGACCTCACGGCGGTGATTCATCGTTGCGAGCAAATGGCGTTACTCAACCAGGCAGCGGCGCGCCGCGGCGGCAAAAAGCCCGTGCCGTTCCACTTGAAAATCGATACGGGAATGAACCGGTTGGGCATCGCTTCGGGCGACGTGGAATGCTTTGCGCGGCAACTCGCGAAGTGCAAGCACCTTCAACTCACGGGCATCTTTTCCCACTTTGCTTCCTCGGAAGTTTTTACGAACACCCAGGTCGGGAAACAAACCCGCGAACAGGAAGAACGTTTCTACGGGGCACTCGACCGCCTCCGCGCGCTGGGGATCGATCCCGGCGTGGTGCATTTGGCGAACAGCGCGGCGATCGTGACGCGGCCGGAAACCTGGGCGGATATGGTGCGTCCCGGGGCGATTCTGTATGGCTACCATCCGGGTTACGATCCGATGGAGAAGCGCGAGGAAGCGGAAGCACGATTGCCGCTGAAACCGGTCATGAGTTTGCGTTCGAGGGTCATCAGCCTGCGCAAAGTGCCGACGGGCGCAGGCGTCGGCTACAACGCGACGTTTGTGGCCAAGCGGCCCACGCGGATCGCCGTTCTGGCAGCCGGGTATGGCGATGGAATCCACCGCTCGCTCGGGAATCGCGGGAACGTTTTACTGCGTGGAAAGCTGGTGCCAATCGTCGGCATCATCTCCATGGATGTGACCATGCTCGACGTCACGGATGTGGAAGGCGTGGAGATCGGCGAAGTCGCGACGATCTACGGGACGGACGGCACGCAAACGCTTCCAGCGAATTTCGTGGCGCGCAGTATTGGGACGGTGACATCGGACCTGCTGTGCGCCGTGAGCCAGCGCGTCCCGCGACTTTACGTTCGGTAGTTGGCAATTCCCATCCAGCGCACCCGCTGTTCCACTTTTGCTAGACTGCCATCCGTTTGGCGCCGTACTAATGTCCACCGGGGCTTCGAATTTCGCCCTCAAACCCTGCTTGGGGTACACTCTGAAGTTTGCAATCCGCCCCTTGATGCTTCCGGGGCGGAGCCGCTCCAAACATGAGCCGAATCGCTGCCATTCTTCCCGCTGCCGGTATGGGAACGCGCATGGGCGCGGAAACGCCGAAACAGTTTCTCGAACTGGACGGAACACCGATCGTGATTCACAGCCTGAGGCGCATGGCGGCGTGTCCGCAGGTCACGGACATGATTGTGGCCACGCGGGCGGATGAAGTGGCGCGACTCCAGGAGCGGATCGCACGGGAGAAATTCAAGCAAACGGTGCGTGTGGTCAAGGGAGGCGATTCGCGGCAGGAGTCGGTGGCGGCGGCGCTGCGCGAGGTGCCGAACGAAACGGAAATTGTCCTGGTGCATGACGCGGTGCGGCCGTTTGTGACGGCGGAACAAATTACACGGGTAATCGAAGAAGCGCGGCGCTGCCAGGCCGCGATTCTGGGCATCCCCGCGATGGACACGGTCAAGGAAGTGAAGCGGGCCAGCTTGCCGGAGGACGTGGCGCTCATTACAGGGACAATTCCGCGGGAGCGGGTGGTGCTGGCACAGACGCCGCAAGCGTTTGCCACGAGACTCCTCAAGGAGGCCTTTGCGCGCGCCCAAGCCGATGGCGTGAACGCCTCGGATGAAGCCGGACTCGTCGAGCGCATAGGCCATGAGGTGCACGTCGTGCTGGGCTCCGAAAGCAACATGAAGATCACCAAACCCGCGGACATGGAGCTGGCCCGCTTCTACCTCGAACGCGAGCGCAAGAAGGCGTGAGCATGAATTCAAGTTCATTCGCCAAGACTCTTCTGTTCTGGATATCTTTTCTCTTTGTTGGTGTCTTGCTGTGGAGACTCGTCTCCGCCAACCACATCCAGACGAACGAAGACCAACCGAGTTACAGCGAGTTCATGGCCAAGGTGGAAGCGGGCGACCTGAAAGAAGTCACGATGTACCTCTCGCCGAACAGCTACGACCTCCAGGGAGAATATGTGCGCCCGGCAAACCGCGGGTTTCACTTGACAATTCCCAAAGAAGCGGCTCCCGCTCTCATGGAACAACTCCGCAAAAAAGGCGTTCTGGTCCGAGTAAAGGAAATACGCAGCAGCGATTGGACATTGATCTTGTTGAACGCCGCGCCGCTCATTCTTTTAGTGGGATTTTGCCTTTTCTTGATGCGGAGGATGCAAAGCAGCGGCTGGAGAAATCCGTGGAGACAGTCTCAAGGAGTGCGGACGGGCATCGGTTACGACCTGCACCGGCTGGCGGAAGGACGCAAGCTCATCGTCGGAGGCATCGAGCTGCCTTTTGACAAAGGTCCCGTCGGGCATTCGGACGGCGACGTACTGGCGCACGCGCTGTGCGACGCGCTGTTGGGCGCGGCGGGCCTGGGAGATATCGGCACGCATTTTCCGGATACGGATCCGAAGTGGAAGGGCGCCAACAGCCTGCTCTTTCTGGAACACGCCAAGAAGCTGTTGGATGAGAAGCATTTCGCAATCGAACACGTCGACGCCGTGGTGATCACCGAAAAACCGAAACTAGGGCCCCATTTTCCGAAGATGCGCGAAGCCCTGGCGAAGGCTTTGGGAATCCCTGCCGATAAGATCCACCTGAAAGCCAAGACCAACGAGGGCGTTGACGCCATCGGCCGAGGCGAAGCCATCGCGGCGCACGTTGTCGCCACGCTGGTCTCCCGCTAAAAGATTTGGTTTCCCGCGTAGGGCCGAATGCGTTGCGCCCGCGAAGCTACGCTACAATTCATTCGATGCTTTCTCCCGATCACTTTGAAGCGCCCGCCGTGGCGGCAAATCCGTTCACTTCAGCGGACGTTCTAGCTATTCTGCGCGAGCGTGGCTGGCTTGCTACTGAACCAACGCCTGGACAAGCCGCCTGGTGCGAGCATGCTGCGGCGATACTGGGTGGCCACGCCGCCGATCGCGACACCCTTGATGAATTGCTCCGCCTCGTTTTTCACTACGACGCGCGCGGAATCATTTCAAGAGTGGACAGCCACATCGTGCTCTCGCGATATGCGGCGCGAGAGGTGCTTCGGCAGTTGGCGCTGCTGCTCTTGGATGGCGCGCCGCTAACTTCGGAAAGATTCGGAGAAATCATCGCGAAATTGAAGGAGGACAAGGAATTGCGGGGACGCGAGCTGTTTCATCCGATCCGGCTGGCGCTTGCGGGGCGCGCCGGTGAAGGCGAACTCGACCGCGTGATTCTGCTGCTCGACGAAGCAGCGGCGCTGCCCTTTGCCGTGCCCGTGAAGTCCGTCCGCACCAGAATCCTCGAGTTTTGCGCGACATTGGACTAGTCCGGCCTATATGGGAGAGCAGCTTTATTCGCAACGCCAGCGAAGGAATGCAAGGCCCCTGCGCAGATCATCGAGCCGTGTTCCTGCCCGGATTCAGTGTGGCCTTCGAATGTGAACTGTCAACGGTGAACTCTCGACTGTAAACTGTCTGCTTCATGGACCGATTGACTGGCATACACGCCGTTAAGGAAGCGCTGGAAGCGCAGCGGCCGATCGACCGCATCACCATAGCAAAGGGGCGGCAGGACACACGGGTCGAAGAAATCGTTCAGCTTGCGCGCAAGCAGGGCATTCCGGTGCGCTTCGAAGACCGCGGGCAGCTCGACCGGCTGGCCAATTCGAAAGATCACCAGGGAGTGGTTGCGCTGGCTGCGGCACGCGCGGCTGTGACCCTCGAAGACATCCTGACGCAAGCCAACGCCAGCCAGGGGCAGACAGGGCTGCTCGTTCTTTTGGACGGCGTCGAAGACCCGCACAACCTCGGCGCCGTCATTCGAACGGCGCTGGCTGCGGGCGCGCACGGCGTGGTGATTCCGGAACGCCGCGCGGCGGGACTCACCGATACCGTTGCGCGCGCGTCCGCAGGGGCGCTGGCGCATTTGCCCATCGCCAAAGTGACCAACCTTGTTCGCGCGATGGAAGAATTGAAGGAAGCTGGGTACTGGCTGGTGGGGCTCGATGAAGACGGGGACAAAGATTATACGGAAGCTGACTATACCTCACCTATCGGCATCGTGTTAGGCGGCGAAGGCAAAGGCCTCCACGAGCTAACACGCAAGCGCTGCGACTTTGTCGTCTCGCTCCCGACAACTGGCCCGGTAAAATCCCTCAACGTTTCAGTGGCTGCCGGTGTCGTCCTGTTCGAAGCAAGGAGGCAACGGAACGCGCACACTCGAATGAAGTGACTTCCATCCTGTCGGAACACAAAATCCTCAGCTGACTCCTCTTATTTGTCGTATTGGATCAGCGAAAAGACATCAACCCCGTTCAGTTTTTTACGGCCGTTGAGGAAAGTAAGCTCGACAGCGAAGGCGGCGCCTTCGACGGTACCCCCGAGCTTCTGGACAAGTTTCGCCGTCGCAGAGGCCGTGCCGCCGGTGGCAAGCAGGTCGTCGCAGATAATCACCCTTTGGCCGGGCTTCACCGCGTCTTCGTGGATTTCAAGCGTGTCTGTGCCGTATTCCAGCGCATAAGAAATGCTGGCGGTCTTGTAAGGGAGCTTCTTGGGCTTTCGAACGGGGACAAAACCAGCGCCGAGGCGGTACGCCAGGGCAGGAGCAAAAATAAAGCCGCGCGCCTCAATCCCTGCCACCACATCAATCGTGTGACCCTGGTAGTGGTCGCAGAGCCGGTCAACCAGCATGTGAAATCCCTGCTTGTCCTTCAGCAAAGTTGTAATGTCGTAGAAGAGAATCCCCGGCTTCGGGTAGTCCGGCACTTCGCGGATCAGCTTCTTCAGATCATTCATTCGAACGGTCTCCTCTTTGGCTGCGTGCAAATCGGTTCGCGCATTTCAAGCATTAAGGATTAATGAAGAACGCGCCCTCATATTGTGAATCAGGAGCTGCAAGCTCTTCCTGAACTTCGCTGACGCTGGAAAGGCGCGGTCCGCGTTCAAGAATCGCCCGCAACTCCGAATGCTGCCGCGGCGTGCCCATGGCGAATACTTCGACACGGCCGTCCGGGAGATTTCTCACGAAACCGCTGACTTGCAATTTTTCCGCGGCGCGCTGCGCGAAATAGCGGAAGCCCACGCCCTGCACCATGCCCGATACGAAGTACCGTTTCGCTTGTGTCGCTTCGCTCACGAATCGCCAAAATTGTAGCAGAGACATCACGTTTCTTCCTTGCCCGGCTTATCTTAGATACCCTGCTAGGGCGGCGTGCTCCAAGTGGGTTAGACTCCTGACTCGGCGAGCGCGTCAGGCTGCCCGGTGGGGAATTGCGCGCATCTAATTTGCCATGAGCCAGGGCGAACCACTTCAGTTTCACAACAGATGCTTCCCTTTCGCCTTGCCCGCCCTTGTTTTGTTGATCGGGGCTGCCGTCCAAGGATTGCCGCTTCGCGCGCAAGAAACGCCGCAGGGACCGCTGGCGCCTCCGCCCGAACATCACGTCACGCGCATCGGGAATACGCCGGAACCGGAGGCGCCTCCCTCGCTTCCCGAGAGTGAAATCATCAAGCGCTTTGCTCAAAAAGAAGACGAGTATATGGTCTCGCGTACTCGGTACACCTACCGGAAGACCATCCGCATCCAGGAATTTGGGGAGGATGGCCAGGCTTCCGGTGAATTTGTGGTGGTGACGGAGCCGGCCCGCAGCGTGGACGGAAAGCTTTTCGAAAAGGTGGTGGAGAAACCGCATGGCACGCTCCCGCATCTGTTTCTCAGAGCAGAAGACCTTGAGGGGCTTCAGCGCATCCCCGCATTTCCTCTCACCACGGCGCAGCTCGCGAAATACGACCTGAAGTATCTGGGCAAGGAGCAGGTGGACGAAATCGACTGCTACATATTTCAGGTGAAGCCAAAGGTCGTCGAACGCACCAAAGCCAATTTCGACGGCATCGTGTGGGTCGATGCGAAGTATCTGGAAGTCGTCAAGACTTACGGGAAATGGGTTACGGATCAGGGCGACATGCACAGCATCGCGGAGCTGCCCTTCAGCCTGTCTGAAACTTATCGCGAGAACGTCGGCGGAAAATACTGGTTTCCAAACTACTCGCGCTCGGATGACACGTTGAATCTGAAAGGGCTGCAGATTCCTGTGCGCATTGTCATCAAATGGGCGGATTTCAAGCCTGTTCCCGTGACGCCGCAAGCGTCAACGTCGCCGATTCCGGCGGCACCTGCCAAACCATAAGCAGGGTCCCTCGAATAATCCGGCCTGTCAGCGGTGGAATCTTTTCAGAACGTCCGGCAACTCCTCAATCGAGCGAATCAGAAACTCCGGCCGGGCTGCCCGCAGTCGCTTTTCCGTGGGGAACGGTCCGAGTACCCCGATGGCGCGCACCCCGGCGCGCCGCGCCATCTCCACGTCCTGGGACGCGTCACCCACATACACGCATGCGGAAGGATCAAGGTCCATCTGCCGCAGAGCCAGGCGGAGCGGCTCGGGATGCGGCTTCTTGCGCAGCGTATCTCCGCTGCAAACCCAGGCGGTGAAAAGTTTCGTCAAGCGAAATTCGCGCAATTGGCGAATGACACGGTCTCCGTCGCCACTGGTAACGAGACCAAGATGATGGTTGCCGCTTAGTTTTGTGAGGACTCGGCGCGCACCGGCGATCAGCTTCGGCCGATGCTTTGCATAATGCGCTCGCCACGCGCGGTCGGCGTCTTCCCAGAGCCTCCGCGGCAACCCCGCGGCGCGATAAACCTGGTACCAGTTCGGCGAATAGTTTTTCTCGAGTTCCTCGAGCCCCCACGAGAGACCCATTTCTTTGAACATTGCGAGGTATGCGGATGTATCGGCGTGGTAGGAATCGATGAGCGTGCCATCCCAGTCGAAGAGCACGCCTTCAACGGGCAGTTTCGCTCATCAGAGTAACAGAAGTTTTCGGCTAACCGGCGGCCGGGAATTCGGAGGCCTATGAGGCCAGCAGTTTCGGGCGTCACTGCGGAGATTTCCCGGCGCGAAGAATTACGGCTTTAGAAAACGGGAAGGGACGCCATCGTCGCGGTCAAACTGCACATCTTCAAAGAACGCGGCAATGCCGTACCAGCCGGGCATTGCGGCGACTTCCACGCGGCATACCCGAGCCATCGTGGCCAGGACGACATTTCCGAGGCCCAGCGGCTTACTTACCAGAACGATCTCAAGTTCAATCGAGGTAGCGACCGTCAATTGCTTGGGGCAAAGAAAATAGACGCCGGTCGAACTAATATTGCGCGTGACGAGAGAAATCGGAAATTCTTCGGGGACTCCGCGCACACTTCGAAGACGCAGCGGAAGTTTCAGAGCCGCACGCGGGTATTCCCGATGCTCCGGATGAACACCGACGGCATGCGTTGGCACGCGGACGAAACGCCGGGGCTGCATGGTTCGCAGGAGCGGCGTCACGCGCAGCGCAGGCACGCGCAGCGGTTGAGCGACCGGTTGCGGTCCCGCCAGAATGCCGCGAGCTTCTGCGCTTAGTTTGTCTGGCCACGATTCAAGTGGAATTGCGCACTTCGTCGCGCTCATCTGGCCCTCAGAGACGCCACTTCACTGCCGCTGGCTATGGCCCAACAAACCGAACTGCCGAACTGACTTTCTGGAATTGCCCCGTCCGCAACTGTGCGCTGCGGAGGGCTAAGATGGCACTAGAAGTGTCAAGCGTCAACCTGTGGAAAACGTTGGAAGTGCCCTAAGTTCAAATACTTAGTAATGGTACTTCAATTCACCCACAACATTCTGTGGATTCTCTCGGGAAAGCCCCTACCAATATGGTTCTCGACGCACCCGTTTTTTTGCTCTATTCATCAAAAGGGAAGGTCAGAAAACATGCCGACGTCGGAAATCGAAGCTCCCCGCACTACCGGGCCGCTCGCTCCCCTGTCGCATGCCTCTGCTCGCGCAACCACCCTGATCCTGATCGCTTTTGGCGCGGTCTATGTCGTCTGGGGCTCTACCTATCTAGCCATCCGCATTGGGATCGAATCGTTTCCTCCGCTGATTCTTGCGGGGCTCCGCCACTTTATCGTGGGACTTTTCCTTTATCCCGTCCTCTGGTGGAAAACCGGCACGCGACCGACCGCAGCCAATTGGCGCACCGCCATGGTCACTGGCTTTCTATTGCTCTTCGTTGGCAACGGGGGCGTCAGTTGGGCCGAGCAGACCGTGCCATCGGGCGTCACAGCGCTCTTGGTGGCCACCGTATCGCTTTGGCTCGTGATCGTAGATTGGCTCCGTCCGGGGGGCCTGAAACCTGTTCCGAAGGTCGTCATTGGGCTCCTGATGGGTTTCGCGGGAATGGTGCTCTTAGTCGGGCCCGCGCATTTGGGAGGTACGGAGCGCGTCGACCCGCGGCGTGCGGCCGTCCTGGTATTTGCCTCTTTAGCTTGGGCGTGTGGTTCAATCTATTCAAAACACGGTGGGATGCCCAGTTCGCCGATGCTGGGAGTGGCCATGCAAAGCTTCGCAGGCGGCAGCATTCTTCTACTCGCTGGCCTGTTCTCCGGAGAACTACAAGGGTTCCATTTCGCCCAGGTTTCCCTGCGTTCCTGGCTCGCGCTTGCTTATCTTATCGTGTTCGGGTCGGGCATCGGCTTCACCGCGTACATTTACATTCTGCAGAAGAGCACAGCTGCGCGCGTGGCAACGTATGCTTTTGTGAATCCGGTCGTCGCGCTGTTTCTTGGCTGGCTCATCGCAGGCGAGCCGATCACGCTGCGCACCGTTGTTGCAGCGGCGGTCATCCTCACGGCGGTTATTCTGGTGATCAACGCGCCCCATCGGGCCCAAGGGCAGGTGCAAGACCCGGTTCCGGCCCCCGGTGAAGCTTGATCCTTCCGGCTCTTCGTGGAATTTTGCTCTTTTCACTTTGCCGATTCTTTCCGGATAGATTTGTCTTTCGGCCTGCGTTACTTTTAGCGTGATGAACATGAGCGAAACTCGGTCCATACTCGGACAGAGCATCTCAGCGCACACCGCCGCACGTTTCTGGCAAGCGACGCTGGCGCGCGATTCCCGCGCCGATGGGACCTTCGTGCTTGCGGTACGATCGACGCACATCTATTGCCGTCCCTCGTGCCCGGCGCGCCGGCCGCTGCGGCACAATGTCATTTTCTTCCGCACAAGGGAAGAGGCGGAGAAGCAGGGTTACCGGCCTTGCCGGCGTTGCCGCCCGAACGAGATCGCGGGACCTGTTGCGCTGGTGCAACGTGCTGCCCTCCATCTTCGAGAGTCTTCCGAAGACGGCGTTCGTTTGGGAGCCCTTGCCAGAGCGCTCGGGACGACGCAAAGCACCCTGCGGCGCGCGTTCCTGCAGGTCACTGGGCTGAACCCGCGCGAACTTGCAGAGGCATTGCGGATAAGACGCTTCAAGACGATGCTTCGCGCGGGGAAGAGCATAACCGATGCACTTTACGAGACAGGATTCGGATCATCCAGCCGCGTCTACGAACGCAGTAACGCACAACTCGGAATGACGCCGGCGACTTATCGAAAGGGAGGCCAGGGAATGAAAATCGGATACACGATCGCGAAATCGCCACTGGGGAAGGTTCTTGTTGGCGCGACGGAACGAGGCATCTCGGCTGTCTACTTGGGCGATACAGAGAACACACTGATCGCCGAATTACGCGAAGAGTATCCGCGCGCGGAAATCGCGCCCGCGACGGATTCGTTTCAGCGGTGGGTGCGCGAGATCGTGCAGCGCATCGAGGGCAAGCAACCTCGCCTGGAGCTCCCGCTCGATCTGCAAGCGACGGCGTTCCAGCGCCGGGTCTGGCAGGAACTCCAGCGGATTCCCCGAGGCAGGACGCGTACCTACTCGCAAGTCGCTCAGTCCCTTGGCCAGCCCAAAGCAGTGCGGGCAGTGGCGCGAGCTTGCGCCACAAACCCGGTTTCCATTGTGGTCCCTTGCCATCGCGTGATTCGCGAAGACGGTACACTGGCCGGTTATCGTTGGGGCCTCTCTCGAAAAGAACAGTTGCTGGCACAGGAGCGCGCAGCCGGCGATTGAACCATAGTCATGTCTGACAACCCTCTTCTGCCCATCGATTCAAAGCGCGGTAATTTGGCGATCGGCAAACGAAACGGGAGGAATTACGCGCGGGGTTTCACGCGTCTGACGCTCTTCGGCCAATCCTGTTTGAACTTTGCGTCGTTGATTTTTAGGTTCTTCATCACATTCGTATAATGTGACAGGACGTAATCCCCCGAGCCTGCCTCGAAGAACTTTTGCTGGATTGGCAACCAAGACGCTTCATCCATCCACATCTGGATCTTTGTGATCTGATTTCGAACCTGATCTGATTTGGGCGTCAGCTCGAGCATGACGGTCCTCTTGTGGTCGAGTTCTTCTTCCCCCAAGACCGCCACCAGAAAGCTCTTCTTGATGTCTTCTCCCTTGGTGCCAAAGCCAAGGCGCACGTATTGATCCACCAATGACCGGTTCTTGCCCAGGTCGTATTCCTCCACCCTGTTGATTTTCGGGTTGTAAATGAACAGGGAATCGCCCGTCCGTAGAATCGTGCGCAAATCGGGCTTCTCGATTTCGATGCGCATTTTTTCATCGCGCCGAACGAAGATGTGGCCCGTTTCCGTCGACGTATCTTTCACCACTGCCGTGTACTTGATGTGCTCGAGATCAGCGGTGAGCGTGTGAAAATCCTGGGCGGACTTGTCCATCATGCCGAGAACGCCCTCAATGGTCCAGCTTGTATTTGCTCGTGCGGCGCGCGCTCGATGCGCACTCATAACGCCACACAGAGCCGCCAGCGCGCACAAAAATAGCAGACGTTTCAAACGCAGCCTCGGCCGAGTGAAGATGTGACGGCTCGTTGAGCCCCACGCAATCCTAACATATACAAGAAGATGCACGAACAGACCGCAGCGTTTCCCGAATCTTGTTGCTCTCCGGCCTGCTCGGAATCCCGCTTAGTGGTGAATCTCCACCTGGTAGGCGATCACCTTGCCCTGGTCGTCGCGCAAGGGTTCAATCTTGGCGATCGAGAAATTCCCGCTATGCAATTCCGGCAAAGCCTCTTGCAATGCGGTATGCAAATCGTTCTGGAGCGCCAGTTTTGTCGGCGGTGCCAGGATGCGCGCATCCACGCGATAGGTTAGCCGGTTTCCTTCTCTCGAAATCAATTGAACCTGTCCCGGCGCGGCTGGCCCGCCACTCTCCGGTTTGTCGCGGAACCAGTTCCGTGGCGTGAGCAGCACGAAGACGAGGATCAGAATGACCGCAAGGTCGTATTGCCAGGTGCCCCGCTCGTAAGACCAGAAAAACGTCTTGGAAAGGATTTGGCCGAGGCTCGCCATATCAATCCGCAGGCACTCCGTCGACAATCACTCCGTCGCGCATGTGCACAACGCGATCGAAGTAAGTTGTGGCTTCCGGGTTGTGCGTGATCATCACGATGGTTTGGCCAAGATCCTTATTCAACTGCCGCAGCATCTGCAGAACGATTTCCGAGTTTTTCGAATCCAGATTGCCCGTGGGTTCGTCGGCGAGAAGGATTTTTGGCTCGTTTATGATCGCCCGCGCGATGGCCACACGCTGCTGCTCGCCTCCGGAAAGTTCGGACGGCTTGTGATGAAGACGTCCGGACAAACCGAGCATCTGCGTAACGACGTCGAAGCGGTGCGGGTCGAAGCCGTCGCCATGAATGAACTGGGCAATGGCGATGTTGCCTTTGGCTGTCAGCGTGGGCAGCAAATTGAAACGCTGGAAGACGAAGCCGATCTTGTGGCGGCGCAATTTGGTGCGCGCGGCGTCGCTCAGTTCAGTGAGGTCGTTGCCGTCGACCAGCACTTTGCCCCGGGAAGCTTGCGCCAGCCCTCCGATCACATACAACAGCGAAGATTTGCCACAACCCGAAGGGCCCATCACCGCCACCGATTCGCCGGGCAGTACTTCGAAATTCACGCCGCGCAAGGCCGGCACTTCGACCTTGCCCGCGCGGTAGAGCTTCCACAAGTTTTCGGTCCGGAGTATCGGCTCCACGCTCTTTTTTCCCTGGAAAATCAGCCCTTCGGCAGGTTCTCTTATTGTAGCTGTGATTCCCATCCGTGCCTAGCCTTCCCGCCCGCTTCGCGGCCTTTCTCCTTTTTTCCTCGGACCTCCGCGTCCTCTGCGCTGAATCCCTCTCTTCTCAATCATACGAGAGGGCCTCAACCGGGTCCTTGCGGCTCGCGATCCATGCCGGATAGCTCGCCCCAAACAGCGCTCCAAGGAGCGCAATCCCGGCGGCCCGCAGGATCCACCCCGGCGTGATGAGAATGGAAAGCGTCGGGAAACCCGCAAGAAACCCCGCCCGCAGGACGTAGCTCAAACCCACGCCAGCCAGGATACCCAGGCCACAGAGCGCCGCCGATTCCGTCAGCAGCGCGCGAACGATGAACGAGCGGCCTGCCCCCAGCGACTTCAGCACTCCGATGTCCCGCGTCCGCTCCATCACCGTGGTGTACATGGTCAAGAAAATCACGAGCAGCCCGATCGAAATGGCCAGCGCGATCATTGCGTTAATGAAAGACTGCAAGCCGGGAATATTGGTGGACGTGTAAATCGATAGCAAATCTTTGAGGGGCCGCACGGTGTAACCGGGCAGCTCGTGACGAATGTCTTCCATCACGTCCTCGGTGTGTTCGGAACGGGTGCACTTTATGAAGAAAATCGACGCTTTGTCGTGCGCGCCGACCAGGTCCTGGAGAGTTCCCAGGGGCACAAAGAGCCTGGCGCCTTTTCCATGCTCAATAATTGCGGCAACGTGCCAGTCGTGATTTAGCAAGTTGTAGGTGTCACCGACGCTGATGTGCTTTGCCTTGGCTGCCCAGTCGTCCACCAGCAGATCGTCGGGGCTTTTCATGTCGTGACCTTCCAGAATCACGAAGCCACCGGAAACCGCGCGAAAGCTGTCGGAATCGATGCCGTAGACCACATCCACGCCCCCGGTGGAACTGAATTGCAGAAGAGCAGGTGCTACGGATTGGACGTATTTCAACTCCGCAAGCTTTTCGCCGATTTTGATCGGCATGGGAGACCCGCTGAATCCGAGAAAAATGGATGATGCCGGGGGTTGCAGCATGATGTCGGCGCCGATGCCCTCGATGCGCTTCGCTGTTTCTGTCAAGAGCCCGGAGGTCAACCCCACAATGAGCACCACCAGCGCGACCTCCACGCCGACGGCAATCACCCCGATGAGCGTGCGCAATGGGCGGTGGAGCAGGTTGCGGATGATCAGTTCACCAATCATGGTTGCTTGTTCTCCGTGGCCTCACCGACGCGCACTAATTCCGCACCCGCCGGCTGCTCGAGCTTGAAGCGTTCGGCTGGAATCGCCTCATTCAAACTGAGCTTCGTGATCTGCAGATCGAGCTTGTAGTCATCGTGCGGACGGTCGATCCGGATCGCCCGCGGAAAGGGAGCTGTGCCCGGCACCGAGGCGGCGCTCTGGCCAGCGGCGTTGTCAATCGGCTCCCACTTAGCCAGTTGAACATCCGAAAGCAAAAGCCCCTTAGGCCCGAAAGTCTGCAAACGAGAGACCAGCAGGTCCGCGCGGTCAAACCAGATCTCCCTCAGAACTTCTAGTTGGTAGCCGCCGCGCAACACGGTCAGCACGTAGTAGCGGGAGTTTTCGTCGTTGTACTCTCTTAAGGTCACGGATTCTTCTTTTCGAACCTCCGGCCAGAGCAGAGCGTCCAAGAGGTGTTGCGGCCTCAAATTTTCGATGGGCTTGCTGCTGGTCCGCTCCTGAGCCACCGGGCCAACCAGGAACTTGTTCTTCGAGGGGATCGAAACCCGGAAAATTTCGCCGTCACTGGCCATATCGAAAACCGTTGTACCGATCACCGGCGCCTGTCCAATCACGCGAATCTCCGCCGGCCGCGCGGCCAGAAGAAACGCCTTCACCTCGTGATATTCATCAATAACGCCGCTATATTTTGATCCTGCCGTAGGCTTCAGCTCGACGGTGGCATTCAAACTTTTCGTGTTGCGCGCGATCGAGTTGTACTGTTCGAGGAGCTCCTCGCGCGTGGCATCCTTCACGACTGGCCTGGCTCCAGGGCCGTATTTCGTCGTGTTCTTAATTCCTCCACCGGTGTGGCAGCCGCAGGAAATCGCCGCCAGTGTCGCCAGAATCAGGCATGTCTGCACGCACTGCATCAGTCAGTTCCATCCTCACTCATACAAGTGAAGCAATCTAGCCTCCACTTGGATGTCCGTCAATCTGCGCAGGTCGCACTGGCACGAGTTTTCAGTTTGGCCGCGCAATGTGGACGTCAAATCGCTGTACCGCGGGGCGCAGCCGCCGGATGACTTCACTGGGCCACAGTGACTCGCTCAGGAGCGTTACCCAGCCATCTTGCGGCTCGCATATCGCGCAAAACGTATGGTGGACGTAGGACTGCTGGTAAGCGTCCAGTCCGCGTTTCGATAGGTCCGCTTCAAGCGCCGCATCCACCGATTGCAGTCTTGTACCCGCTCTGATACCAAATGTCTCGCCCTCGAAACGTTCGAAAAGCTGCCGCAACTCCGCTTGATTCGGCTGCGGAAGCACCACGCAGCGCTCCGCTGCCTCGCGCAACGCAATTCCACGCGACTTGCAAAATTCTCTGACGCGATCGACGTGGCTGAAAAAATCCACGACATAAGATTCGCTTCCCGCGAGGGCCAGGAAGATCGCCGACCAGATCTCCGCTCCTTCCTTACCGCGCACGGGCTCGCGATTCTCTGTTTCAACGAGTTCGCATCCCACCGCCTTCACGTCGCTGCCCAGATCCAGCGCCTGCACGTCCAGAGAAAAGGGCGGCAATTCGAGCGCACCACCTCCCTGTGCTGAAGTTCCCGGCGTGTTCATTCTTCAGACTCCAATTGCGGAAACTTGGCCCGAAATTCGGGTGACTGCTTCCGCACGTCCAGCCAGTCGAAGAAAGCATCCGGCGTTTCCAGCCAAATGCGGAACCAGCCGGCGATCTCTTCTTTTTCGGCGCGCTTCAGGGGCTCCACCTTGTGGTTGCGCGCGATCATCTCCGCGCGTCTCTTTCCGAGGCGCGCCACATTCAGCACACGGTCCACGGCTGCGTGCTCACCGTGAGCGCGGAACTTTCGCATCAACTCATCCAGTCGCATGACGCTAACCTCTGCATCCACGAGCGTCTTGAAGTGCAGCAGGTCCTCAAACTCTTCCTCGTACTGCTCCTCAGCCTCTTCCTGCAGGTTGAGCACCACACTTTGTCCCGCGTCTTTCAATACATCCGCGATGTAATCGGATCCTGTCTTGCCGGCCTCGCCGTGCTCCGCGACAAGCCGCCGGCGCAGCTGGTCAATCTCCGCCGGCGTCCATTTCTGCACATTAATTTCGCGCGCGGTCTTGAGAATCAGCGCCTTCTTCGTTTTTAATCCTTCAGTCATCGGGCCGCGCCTCGGTGCTGTTTACTGTGCCGCTTCTTCGGGGCGGGCGGCGGTGGAGGTGGCGGATCCGCCGGCAGACCGGCCAGCAGCCGGTGGTACTTCACCACATTCTTGTTATGCTGTGCCAGCGTCGCGCTGAAAAAGTGGCCCCCCTGCGTGTTGGCCACAAAATACAGGTAATCCGTCTGCGTGGGCTGGATCGCCGCGCGCAGCGACGCCTCACCGGGATTCCCGATCGGCCCGGGCGGAAGCCCGCCGTGCTCGTACGTGTTGTACGGCGATTCGAAACTCAGATCCTTGCCTGTCAGTGTCCCTGTGTACTTTCCTAACCGTTCCAACCCGTAGATCACCGTGGGGTCGCATTGCAGCCGCATACCCTTGCGTATCCGGTTTTCAAATACGCCGGCAACCAGCGGACGTTCTCCCGGCTTCGGGGTTTCCCTTTCGACCAGCGAGGCAAGCGTGACTATGCGCGTCACCAGCCGGTGGTCGCCCTCGTCCATCTGTCCTCCCGCGGCTGGCGAGGCGATTCGCTTCCATTCTTCCTTGAACTTATGCACCATCTCCGCGGTCAATTCGCTTGCGGCGGGATGTCTAGGGAGTTCATAGGTTGCGGGGAAAAGGAAACCCTCGAGCGTGCGTGCCCCTGGTGCAAAATCACGAATCAGCGTCGGATCGCCAGCCGCATACAGAAAGTCGCCTGCAGTCGTGAACTTTCCGGCTTCCAGTTCGCGGGCAATGTCGAACATCGTTTCGCCTTCGCGCACGGTGAACGGTTGCTGGTACACCTGCCCGTTCGCGAGTTTCCAGAAAACGTCGCGGCCCGTCATCGCGTGGTCAAAAAAGTATTCGCCGGCTTGCAGTGTGCGCTTCGGATGCCGCCGCGCGTAAATTTCAAACGCCAGTTTGCTGCGCACCACTCCATTTTTTTTCAGCAGATAGGCAACGTATCGGCGCGACGCCCCATGCGGCAGGTCAACAAACACGCCCTCCTTCGAGAAGCCTTGGTACGGCTGCGTCATGCCGTACCACATCCACGCCGCAGTGCCACCGGCAATCAGCACAATCAGCAACAATAATGTGAGCAAATACTTCAAGTCAGCCTCACCGATTCACTTTCTATTTCTCCTCAAGCCTGCTCTGCCGCCTGCGCTTGCCGCTCCAGATACTCCTTCAAGATGACGGATGCCGCCACGGCGTCTACCGTGATTTTATCCTGCGTTTTCCTTGTTCTCTTCCAGTCGCTCAGTTTTTCGCCGTGGATAAACCTTCCCTGAACCTCTTCCAGTAATCTCTCCGCTTCCCAGCTTGTTAGTCGCTCGTCCACCATTTCCACGGTTACGCCAATCTGTTTCCGCACGCGGTGCGCAAAGCGCTCCGCCTCTTCAGCCATTGGACCGCGCGTGCCATCTAGCCGCAGGGGCAGACCCACGACGATCTGCGTCACACCGTGCTCGCGCACCAGTTCTCTCAGCCGCCGCATGTCCTCATTCCGGTTGATGCGCTGCATTGTGCTCAGCGGCCGCGCCATCCGCGTCTCGGCATCAGCCACCGCGAGTCCAATTCTCGCGCGGCCATAATCGACGCCGAGAATCGCTCTGCGCTCGCTTGCGCTCAGTCCATTCGGCGTCTTTGCCACACATCCAGTATACCGGGAAGACCCTTGGGATAGAGGGGATGCGCCCTAAAAGACGCTGCTTACGCGGAACTTTTCCGAGAGGTTCGGAGAATCAGATCGAATCCTATGGTTTGCGGCCGCGTTTGCCGCTTTGCCAGGCGTTCCAGTAGCCCAAAACCTTCAACTGCTGGCCGAGGCCGGTCTCTTTGACGAGGACATCAAGTTCTGCGCGGGTGAGGCGCTTGCCGAATGGTTCCGCGCGATCGGCAATGCCCCAGGCGGTCAGCGCGGCGAGCGCGGTGTGCAATTTCAATTCACGAATATCAACCTTGTCCATGGTGTCCGAAGCGGCGTGATAATTCGGGAGGTAGTTGGCCTCTTCCTGATTCGCGACGAGCGTAGGCACTCCCTCCAGGAGGAAGTCAAAATTATCCGTCCCGAACGAAGCGTCGTAGGTGTGGTTGTTCGCGCCCCAGGATTCCAGCGGCTTGAGGACCTCACGCACGCCTGCCTCAATATCGCGTCGTCCGCCCAGCGAATAGCCGGTTACGCGGCCGATGCCTGCATCGAACGTGATCATCGCGCGAATCTTGTCCAGCTCGGTGCGGTGCGCCTTCACATACTCGAAGGAGCCCACTGTGCCTTGTTCCTCGCCGCTGAAGAGCACGAAGCGGATCGTTCGCCGCGGCAGGAGCCCCGTGGCCTTGATCGCCCGCGCCGCTTCGATCACCAGCGCCGCGTTGCAGCCATTGTCCAGCGCCCCAGTGCCCAATTCCCATGAATCGAGGTGCGCGCCAAGGATGACGATTTCGTCCGGCCTCTCGTAGCCGCGGATTTCTCCAACCACGTTTTCCTGCTCGATGGGCCCGCCGATTTTGTTAGGCATGTGGAACCGGACGCGCACTTTTCCCGGATATGCGGCGATGGTACGCGCGAGCCGCATCGCGTCTTCGCGCGCGGCCATGGCTTGCGGAATCTTGTCAATCTCGCCCGCCAGAGAATTCGTGTGGCGATAGAGCAGCAGCCGTTCCCGCGCTCCCATCCACAGGATTGCCGCAGCGCCTTCCCGTACCGCGCGATCGATAATCATCGGCGGGCGAAGGTATTCGTTGAAGAGATCCGCCCACGTTGATCCGATATCGCTATGCACCAGCAAAATTGCGCCTTTGACGACTCCGCCCGCCTTGGCAAAATCGTCCTCGTTGGCGTAGCCTACGTCGACAACGTTTGCCTCAATCCCGCCCGCCGGCGTCGCCGGTGACCACCCCTCCGCCTTCAACCGCACGGGAAACTTTACAGGGCCGAGCGTTTCCAGCTGTGTGTCCCCTTCGCTCCACGTCACCGGCAGCGTGTACTTCTCCGCGTGAACATCCACCCCTGCCGCGCGAAACGCCGCAACGCCCCACTCGACAGCTCTGGCCATCTCCGGCGTTCCTGTTACGCGCCCGCCAACCTCATCCGTCAAACGTCGCAGATTTTCTTCCAGCGGCGAAGCTCCCATCACGATCGGCAGGATCTTCGCGGCCGCCTGCGCACAACTCGAGGCTCCGGTGGTGGAGCAGCCGGCGGAACCCTGAGTGGCTTGCGTGGGAATAAGAGGATCTTTCTTAGCAGGCGGCAGTTGCGCCCCTGCAGGCAGCCGGGAACCAAGTATGCAGAGAAACAAGAAGGCGAGCAGAATGGCGCGCGGGCGCATAAGTCTAACCTCTTTCCGTCTGGATTCTTTTGAAGCTGACCTCTGAGTACGAGGCGATTATACGCAAGGGCAGGAGCGTCGGCAGCCGGCCTGCGGTTTATGCCAGCAAACGGTGAGTACTAGAAAACTCTTGCTCAATTCTTCGGCCTAACTTTGGAGCTCCAAATACAGTCCGCGACACGCGCGACCTGGACCATTTCGGCGACATCGTGCACCCGCACGATATGCGCGCCATTGAGGATGCTCGCTGTGACCGTCGCAGCGGAGCCCCAAATGCGCTCCTCGGGCGGAGCAGGTTTTCCGTCGCGAGCCAGCGTCGCGCCCAAAAATCCTTTGCGTGACGTGCCCACCAAGAGGGGATGGCCGAGCTTCGCCAGTTCCGGAAGTTTTTGCAGCAACTCGTAGTTCTGCGCGAAACTCTTGCCGAAACCAATGCCTGGATCCAGGATGATCTGTGACTTCGCAACGCCGGCTTTGCGCGCGATGGTCACGGAGTTGCGCAACCCCTGCATGACGTCTTTCACGACATCGCGCGCAAACGGTCCCGCTTGCATCGTCCGCGGCTCTCCACGCATGTGCATCAGGATGAGCGGCACACGATAACGCGCCGCGACAGCAGCCATGCGCGAGTCGCTCCTCAGTCCAGAGATGTCATTGATGATTTCCACGCCAGCTTCGAGCGCGGCTTCCGCGACCTCCGCCTTTTGCGTATCGAGGGAAATCGGAATCTTCAGCATGCCGCGAAGTCCCTGCAAGACCGGGAGGACACGCACCCGCTCTTCTTGGGCGGGAGTGCCGGTCGAGCCCGGCCGCGTGGATTCACCGCCGATGTCGAGGAGGTCGGCACCGGCGCGCTCGATTGCATAGGCGTGCTCGATCGCCCGTTCTGTATCGAGAAACTTTCCGCCATCGGAAAAACTGTCCGGGGTAATGTTGAGCACACCCATGACGAGCGTGCGCTCGCCCAGCAGAAGTGTTCGGGAGGGGAGTTTGAGGCGAAAGAGTTTGCGTCGGGCCATCGGCGTATAAGAGTTTAGCGCGGGGGACGAAGGAAAAGTTAACGCGGAGACGCCGTGGGCACAGAGAACAAGGCACAGAGGAGAAGTCGAAGGGCCGAACTAATCCAGGTCGAAGTCCCGAATCGGCTTGCCCGCCGGGGCGTCCTTGGCTTTCTTCATCGCCTCTTCAAATTTCTTCGCCAGGATGTCCTCTTTGTTCATTTCCTGAAACCATGAGTCGCTGAACTTGTCTTCGCGTTGGCGGTTTTGCTCCGCAAGGATCTTTTGGGCGTCAGTGAGGTCAACGTTCGGAGCCGCTTTGGGTGGTGCCTCGTGCGAAAGCACGGCGCCGAAAACCGGATCCACGACTAACTTTGCCTGGCAGCACGGACAGGTGACCTGAAGGTTGTCGCTGTTTTGCTTCTTCATAGCCGTATTCTACGCCTTTTTCTCGGGAACACGCACGGCAATGGATGGCAGACAGAAGGGCCCCGGCGACAAAAACTAGGCGCACGATCTATCCTGCCCTGGGATCATCTGAATTAATCTTTTTCGAGACAGGTTGCTAATTGCCGATCACGGCCTTCAGGCTTTGGCGGGGCTGTCACCGCGCGTAAATCCGGGCGCGGGCCGTAACTCCGGCCGCACGACTTTTGGATCCGTGCTGGGCGCAGCCTGGGGCGGTGGTGTGGGAGGCGTCCTCGGCTTTTCCGGGAGAGGCTTGCCTTCCATCAGCAATTTCACTTCGTTGGCGTCGATCACTTCGCGTTCCAGCAGCGCCTGGGCGATGCGCTCCAGAACGTCGCGGTTACTCGACAGGGTTTTCTTCGCCCTTTCGTAGCCGCCGTTGACGATGCGCTTCACTTCCTTGTCGATCTGGATCGCTGTGTCTTCGGAATAATCCCGGTGCTGGGCGATTTCCCGGCCGAGGAAGATGGCTTCGTCCTTCTTGCCGTAGGCCAGCGGCCCAAGTTCGCTCATGCCCCATTCGCAGACCATGTTGCGCGCGATTTCCGTGGCGCGCTCGATGTCGTTGCCGGCGCCAGTGGTGATGTGCCCCAGGAAAATTTCTTCCGCGGAGCGCCCACCCATCAGTACAGCGAGCATGGCTTCGAGATACTCACGCGTGTAGGTGTGCTTGTCGTCTTCCGGCAACTGCATCGTCAAGCCAAGCGCCATGCCTCGCGGAATGATGGTGACCTTGTGCACGGGGTCGGCGCCCGGCGTCATCTCTGCGACGAGCGCGTGGCCCGCCTCGTGATACGCCGTGTTCCTTTTTTCTTCATCGGAGAGGATCATCGACTTCCGCTCGACGCCCATCAGGACTTTGTCCTTGGACATCTCGAAGTCCGTCATCATGACGAATTTGCGGTTCTGGCGCGCGGCCCACAGCGCTGCTTCGTTCACCAGGTTTGCGAGGTCCGCGCCAGAGAAGCCCGGCGTGCCCCGCGCGATGATCGACAAATCCACGTCATCGCCGATCGGCACCTTGCGCGTGTGCACGCGCAGAATTTCTTCGCGGCCCTTTACGTCGGGACGCGCCACCACGACGCGGCGGTCGAAGCGGCCGGGCCGCAACAGGGCTGGATCGAGCACGTCAGGCCGGTTGGTTGCCGCGATCAAGATCACGCCTTCGTTCGATTCAAAGCCGTCCATTTCGACCAGCAACGCGTTCAACGTCTGCTCGCGCTCGTCATGACCGCCGCCGAGCCCGGCGCCGCGGTGGCGGCCGACCGCGTCAATTTCGTCGATGAAGATGATGCACGGCGCATTCTTCTTGCCCTGTTCAAAGAGATCGCGCACGCGGCTTGCGCCCACGCCGACGAACATCTCCACGAAGTCCGAACCCGAAATCGAGAAGAACGGCACGTTCGCTTCACCAGCAATGGCTCGCGCCAGCAGCGTTTTCCCCGTCCCCGGAGGTCCGACCAGCAGCACGCCCTTGGGAATTCGCCCGCCAAGTTTCTGGAACTTTTGCGGATCTTTCAGAAACTCAATAATCTCCTGCAACTCTTCTTTGGCCTCGTCCGTTCCCGCCACGTCCTTGAATGTCGCCTTCTTCTGCTGCGCGGAAAGCAACCGCGCGCGGGACTTTCCGAAACTCAGCGCCTTGTTTCCACCCGCCTGCATCTGGCGCATCAAGAACAAGCAGAATCCCACGAGAAGAATCAGCGGTGCGGCGTTCAAAAGAATCAAGACCCAGTCGCCGCTGCGCACTTCCTTCACCTTGATCTGCACAGCCTTGTCACGCAGTGTCTTGGTGACGTCCGGCGCATTCTCCTTCGCGATGGTCACCTGGAACTTCCGGTTGGCGGGTCTGATGTATTCGCCCTGAAGATCATAGCTGTTCGGCGAGAGGTACATCGTCACTTCTTTGACGTCACCCTGTTCCACCTTGGCCAGGAACTCGCTATAGCTCGGCTGTTCCTCGCGTGCCTGTGATCCGTTAGCGGAGACCAGCCTCCAGAGCATCACGCCCAGGAGCACGATGGAAAGCCAGAAGAGAATCGTTTTTAGCGTCGAACTTGAATTCACGTTGTCCTCACAAATCCTGAAACCCGCCAGAAGAAATTAGAACTTTTCTATTTCTTCCGCCCCTTGCCATTCTTCCCGAGCGCCCCGTTCACTCCGGAAGAAAGCTGCCGGAGGTTCCGCCCCATCCCGTTCGCCGCTGCCAGACCATAGCCAATCCATACTTCGTTAGATGCAGTTCTGAAGCCAAAGTAATCGGGCTCCAGGGCCACGCGCCGCTTCGCCGGCTTATCGAGAAGCACCGCCAGCCGGATTGATCGCGGCCTTCCTTCGCCCAGCCGTCGCAGAAGAAAATCCTGCATGACGCCGCTCTCCAGCACTGCGTCCAAAACCAAAACGTCCCGGCCTTTCAATTCCGGCGGCAAACCAAAAAAAACTTGGCGCCGCACGTGCCCGCCTTGCTCGACGTCCTTCACGTTTTCGCGTACGAAGTGGCAGACCATGGACGCGTTGATCTGCCTCACCAGGTCCGCCGCGAAAACGAAGCCCTAGTCCAGGGTAACGACCACGTCCAGTCGCCGCCCCTCGTACTCTCGCGAAATCTCTTTTCCCAGCTCTGCCACACGGGACGCGATGCGCGCGACGGAATACGCCGCTCCTTTTCGCGCGCTCAAAGTTGTTCCTCGGCGATCACGATTCCCGCTCGGGTCCTTTGATCCGCCGCAAATTCTGCGGCGGCTGGAAAGCCGCGAGCCCACGCAAGAACCCCGCCGCTCGTCAGCACCGGCCAGCCATCGCGCTCCCATCGGCTGACGCGCTTTTCGTTCAACAAGCGCTTCAGCTTGTGGGCGTTCCGGTGACCCAGAGGACGCAATCGGTCGCCGGGGCGCCAGTTGCGCAGCACAAGAGGGGAACGCAACCGGTCGCGGTCCAGAGCCGTGGTATCACTACTAGTTTCCCCTCTCTCGGGAGGCCAGTCAATCACCCTGAGGCGGAAGACACACCCCAGTTCAGGCACGCGCACGTCCTGCGTCTCGGTTGTAAAATCGATCTTGTACTCGTATTCCCGCGGGGCGCTGCCAGGCCCGCTAGATCCACCATCCCTGTTCGCGCGAAACACGAGCGCATCGTTTTCCCTGCGCACCCCCATTCCTCCTGGCAGAGGAAGCGAATTCCCACTTTGCCCGCTGCGCGCCAGCTTCAGCACCGCCTCCACATGCTTTGCCCCGAGCTGTCCCGCGCGCGGCTTGATGCTTTCAACGATTTTGCGCACCATTCGCTTGCTGATTGCCGTTACATCTTTTTTCCTCTCTGTGTTCTTCGTGAACTCTGTGTTGAAATCCCTATTTCTCTTTTGCCAGAGCAAATCCGCCACGGCGATTTTTTTCCCCCCGCCGCTTTCCCGTACGAGGGCCGCCATGTGTTCTTCGAGAACTGTATTGAAAAATGCTTCGTCCTCCCGCGCCAGGTCCGCAAAGGTCGTTAGGTGTTCAACGATGGCCGGTTGGAATTGTCTTTCGAGCAAAGGAAGGAGCTTCTTTCGGATCCGCGCGCGCATCCGTTTCGTGTCGCGGTTGGTAGCGTCTTCCCGCCAGAGTTGTTTCCTTGCGCGCAAGTATGCCCTTAATTCCGCCCTCCGAACTTTCAGCAGGGGTCGAATAACGGGACCCGCCATCGGATGAATTCCGCCAATCCCCGTGAGGCCTGTGCCGCGAAGGAGATGTGCAAGAACAGTCTCCGCCTGATCGTCGGCAGTGTGCGCAACCGCGATCCGCGTGCACGCGCCTGATTCCACAAGCGAGCGAAAATAGTCGTAACGTGCCCTTCGCGCCGCGTCCTCGAGGTTGGCACGTTCGTTTTTCGCCTTTTTCGCCACGTAGACCGAAGCCGAATCAAATTCCAGCCCATGCTTCGCCGCCAGTCTCGCCACAAATTTTTCGTCACCATCCGATGCTTTGCCTCGCAATTTATGATTGAAGTGCACAACACTGAGCACGATTCCAAGCTTCTCGCGCAACTCCAGCAACAAGAGCAGCAGCGCCACTGAATCCGCTCCGCCCGACACTGCCACGCCCACGCGGTCGCCAGGCAGGAGATACCTCTCTTTCTGAACGTGTTCGAGTAAGTGTTGAGTCAGTGTTGAGCGCACGGCTGTAGAGTCTCGCGAAGCTCTTTGCACCCCATCGTACCAGCCGATTTGCCAAAACACACCCCCGCGTCCCCCTCAGCCACAGTCTCGGCGCGCCTGAGGAAGGCTGTGGAAATCGCCAATCTGCTGTTGACATTTCAGGAACCTCTTGGCATACTCTTTTGGCTGTGGGATTGCCTTTCTGCTGGACAGGGGGGCCTCGCTCTTTGACAACCGATACGATGTGCCAGAATCTGTTCGAAACCATCCGGGTTTTCGAGCGCGGATGGATTGAGTAATTCGAGCGATCAATAATTTGCTTGGGTAGGCTGGCTCCGATGAAAATCGGAGCATTTTTTTCGCCCAAGCGACGGGTTTCAAACGAGAGTTTGATCCTGGCTCAGAACGAACGCTGGCGGCGTGCTTAACACATGCAAGTCGAGTGCGCGTGCCGTAGCAATACGGTATGGCGCACGGCGCACGGGTGCGTAACACGTGGGCAATCTGCCCTCCGATGGGGAATAACCCCGCGAAAGCGGGGCTAATACCGCATAACATTCCTGGGACTCCGGTTTCGGGATTCAAAACCGCAAGGTGTCGGAGGAGGAGCCCGCGCCCGATTAGCTAGTTGGCAGGGTAACGGCCTACCAAGGCAATGATCGGTAGCTGGTCTGAGAGGATGGCCAGCCACACTGGAACTGAGACACGGTCCAGACTCCTACGGGAGG
>QHYF01000386.1 GCA_003224075.1 Acidobacteriota bacterium | reverse complement strand
GTCGCCGGCGCTTCTTGCCGTTCTTTCCGTTTCCTAAGCCATTGCCATTACTGGACATACCTGGCCCCCGCTGTTTCTCGGCCACTTCTATAAGTCAATACGAAAACCCGGACGAAAAGTTCCCTCGCTCTCCTGTTATAGACGATTGACCCCTTCATTGGTCATGGGGAAGAAGAACGATTTGTTTGCTATATCCTGCCTGGCGATGAGTTGCAGGGGGAGGACGGCTGCACGAAGTCAAAGAGCCTCCCAATAGATGGGTCCAGGATAGGATCCGCCGTGCTTACAGGGAGACTCGGCGAAGGCGCAATGCGTTGGCAATGACGGAGACGGAGCTGAAGCTCATCGCTGCGCTCGCGAGCATGGGACTCAGCAACCAGCCGAAGATCGGATAAAAGACACCGGCGGCAATGGGAATCCCGATCGTGTTATAGAGAAAGGCAAAGGCAAGGTTTTCTTTAATGTTGCGGACAGTGGCGCGGCTCAGTTTGCGCGCGCGGACAATGCCGCGCAGATCACCTTTCAGAAGCGTTATGCCGGCGTTCTCGATGGCCACGTCGGTTCCGGTGCCCATGGCGATACCGACGTCCGCGGCAGCCAAAGCGGGCGCGTCGTTGATACCGTCGCCCGCCATGGCCACGATTCGCCCTTGCTCGCGCAGCCGCTTCACGATTTCCGCCTTCTGCTGAGGTTGGACTTCGGCTTCGACCTCTTCGATTTGCAGCTCGCGCGCGATCTGGTTGGCTGTTTCTCGCCGGTCGCCGGTGAGTATGACGACGCGAACGCCATCGGCCCTCAACGCGCGAATCGCTTCCGGAGTCGTTGCTTTTATCCGGTCGTTCAGGAGAAACACTCCTGCCGCGCGTCCCCCAACTGCTACAAAAATGGGAGTGACCGCTGAGGAATTTGCCACCAAGGCCGTCATGTTTTGAGAATTGGGCAATTCTACTCCCTTCTCACGGAGGAACGCGGCTGTGCCGGCAAGGACCATTTTCATGAGGACTCGCCCCTCGACGCCGGCGCCCGACGTTGCTTGGAAGTCTGCAACCGGGACCAGCGGCACTCTTTTTTCTTGTGCTGCGCGAACAATCGCTCTGGCCAAAGGGTGCTCGCTGGACGACTCGACGCTGGCGGCAACTGACAGCAGTTCGTCATTCGACAGAGCGGCACCCTCGAACAATTCCATGTTCGAGACTACAGGCTTCCCTTCTGTAAGCGTTCCTGTTTTGTCCACGACCAGGGTGTCGACCTTGGCGAGAGTCTCGAGGGCTTCGGCATTGCGGACCAGCACGCCCATGTGAGCCCCGCGGCCGACGGCGACCATGATGGACATTGGCGTTGCAAGGCCAAGCGCGCACGGACAGGCGATAATCAACACTGCAACTGCGGCAACTAAACCATGCGCCAGACGTGGTTCCGGACCAAAGAACGCCCAAGCCAAGAACGCGAGGAGCGCGGCGACGACTACTGCCGGAACAAAGTACGCCGAAACTTTGTCGGCCAGGCGCTGCATCGGCGCACGGCTGCGCTGGGCTTCGCTGACGAGTTTCACGATTTGCGCGAGCATGGTCTCGCTGCCCACGCGTTCTGCTTCCATCACGAAACTGCCGCTGGTATTCAAGGTTCCTCCAGTGACCTTGTCGCCTGCGGCCTTTTCCACCGGCATGGGTTCGCCGGTCACCATCGATTCATCGATGGCGCTGGCACCTTCGCGGATCACGCCGTCAACGGGCACACGTTCGCCCGGGCGGACGCGCAGGCGGTCGTCGCGTTTCACTTGATCCAGCACGACGTCGTTTTCCGTTCCATCAGCAGCAAGCAGGTGGGCCTGCTGGGGCGCGAGATTGAGCAATGCGCGAATCGCGCCGCTGGTGCGTTGCCGGGCACGCAATTCAAGCACTTGGCCCAGCAAGACAAGCGTCGTGATGACTGCCGCAGCTTCGAAATAGACGGGCGCGGCGCCATTCATGCCGCGAAATGAGTCTGGGAAAATTTGCGGAAAGAAAGTCGCCGCGACGCTGTCGAGATAGGCGGCGCCGGTGCCCAGTCCAATCAGCGTGAACATATTCGGGCTGCGGTTGACAAGCGAGGACCAGAAGCGCTGGTAAAACGGCCAGCCACCCCAGAGGACAACCGGTGTAGCAAGGAAAAACTCAATCGCATTTCGGACGGACGGCGCAAGACGCAGGCCGAGGGATTCGCCGAGCATGGAAAAGAGCAGGAGCGGCAAAGACAAGGCCGCGCTCACCCAGAACCGCAGGCGCATGGAGTCGTACTCCGGGTCGGCTTCCACTTCCGCGAAAACATCCATCGGCTCAAGCGCCATGCCACAAATGGGACAGGTGCCCGGACCGATCTGTACAATCTGCGGATGCATTGGGCAGGTGTAGCGTGCATTTTTGGCCTCAGGCGGCGCGGCTTCGTCCTTGATGCTGGGGGCCGCGGAGCCTGCAGGCGCATCCGCGGCGTGGTTCTTGTGCATCCCCGCGGTTCCTGGAACAGCCAGGAACTTTTCCGGCTCTTTTGAAAATCGTTCCGCACACCGGGCAGAACAGAAGTAATAGGTCTTCCCGCCGTACTGCACTTTGCCTGCGGCCTTGGCGGGATCGACGGACATTCCGCAAACAGGATCCTTCTCTCGCGGTGCGGAAGCGTAAATCGGCAGACTGGAACTCGGAACCCTTGGGTTGTGAGATGAATCGGACATGGCACTATGTTAGATGAATCGGGGTTACATCCGGAATGCACTGATTTTTACATCGGCTGATATAATGCGGTAATGACACT
>QHYF01000385.1 GCA_003224075.1 Acidobacteriota bacterium | reverse complement strand
CGCGATGCGCGCCCGGCGCAATTTTTCCTCGGGACCGAAGCCCCGCATCAGACGCAACACCACGTCCTTCAGTCTATGATCCGGCAATCGTGCGAGGAATCGCTGTATCAGCTGTTTTTCCGGTGTTTCTTCCGACTCAAGTGTGAATAATTCAACGAGGGAAACATTGAGGGCGGCGGCAATCCTTCTCAGCAACACGATCGATACATTTCCTTCGCCAGCCTCAAGTTGCGCCAAATGGCGCTCCGACACTTCCGCTTCCCGCGCCACCATCTTCCGAGTCATGCCGCGGCGGCTGCGCAGCTCCCGAACGCGTTTGCCAAGCGAAAGCAGAAAATCTCCCTCCGGACTCGCGGTCGCTTGGTGTAGAGTCGCAACTTTGGAATTAGTGGTTGCTGGGGTATTCATGCTCACGGAACGCACATGCATTATAATACATGCGCGTGCTAAATCGTCAAGACAGAGATATGGTTCTCACTCAACCAATCACCGGTCGAACAGGTGCAGCACAGTCTAAACGTAACAGTCTATTTTTCATACCCTTAGACCGGCCCGTGACCATCGTCCTGTTGAAGAAGAGCTTGGACTTAACTGACGGGGATATGCAGTATTATTCAGGATTCGCTAGGCCGTCTTTATCTCTTGCGGCTCCCTGCCTCGGTAACGTGCGAGAGCTGACTGTCTGTGCTCTGTGGAGGTTTCGTGATGAAGCTGCCTAACTATGTGTCTGGCCAGTGGAGCGAGGGCGCTGGCCCCGGAGAACCGCTCATTGATCCTGTTACGGGGGACGAACTAGCCCGAATTTCATCGCACGGCATCGATCTTGCCGCCGCGCTCGAGTACGCGCGCTCTCATGGTGGACCCGCGCTGCGCCAGCTCACTTATGCTCAGCGCGCCGACTTGCTAGGCAAGATCGCCGACGCGCTAGCCGCAAACCGCGACGAATATTTTCGGCTCTCTCTCCTGAACCTAGGCGCCACCCAGGCCGATGCCTCGTTTGATGTGGACGGAGCCATCTACACCATGAAGTATTACGCCAAAATCGGTCGCGCGCTGGCTGAAGGAAAAATGCTGAAGGAAGGCGCCGTGGTTCCACTCTCCAAAAGCAGCGCGTTCGTTGGGCAGCACTTTCTCATACCCGCGAAAGGCGCGGCGGTGTTCATCAATGCTTTTAACTTTCCTGCTTGGGGCCTCTGCGAAAAAAGCGCGCCCGCACTGCTATCTGGAGTTCCCATCGTGGTGAAACCCGCTTCCCCCACGGCTTGGCTGGCGCACAGGATGGTTGAAGACATCGTGAAGGCGGGCATCTTGCCGTCAGGTGCGATTTCCATTATCTGCGGCTCAGCTCGCGAGCTGCTGGATTACGTTCGAGAGGCCGACACCCTTTCATTTACTGGCTCAGCGGATACCGCCACGCGCATTCGTTCGCACGCGAATGTGCTACGTCGCTCGGTTCGCGTAAACATCGAAGCCGACAGCATCAACTCCGCCATTCTCGGACCGGACGGTGCTCCCGGATCAGATCTATTCGATCTCCTGGTGAAGGAAGTTGTTCGCGAGATGACGCTGAAGGCCGGCCAGAAATGCACGACCATCCGCCGCGTGCCGGTTCCGCGTCGGCACCTCAAAGCTTTTGGCGATGCCGTCTCCGCACGCTTGAGTTCCATGAAGGTCGGGAATCCCCGGAACAGCGAAGTGAAGATGGGGCCCGTGGTGAACAAAGCACAACAGTCATCCTGCCTGGAAGGGCTGCGCAAGTTGAAGGAAGAATGTTCGGTCCTCTTTGGCGGCGATGAGCAGTTCCAACCGCTCGACGCCAACACTCAAGAATCCGCCTTCGTTCAGCCGACCCTGCTCTCCTGTAGAGATGGTCTCGCTGCAAAGTTTGTTCATGACGTCGAAGTGTTCGGCCCGGTAGCGACCCTGGTTGCCTACGATAGCCCCGAGGATCTCATCGCCCTCACACGCCGGGGTATGGGTTCGCTCGTTGTCTCTCTCTTTTCAAATGATCCGGGTTTCATTCAGAATGCTGTTCTCGGTTTTGGCGACCTGCATGGACGCGTGCTGGTCGTAGATTCAAGCGTCGGCGCCCAGCATACGGGCCACGGCAACGTGGTGCCCAGTTGCTTGCACGGCGGTCCGGGAAGAGCGGGCGGCGGCGAGGAGCTTGCAGGATTGCGCGCCTTGTTGCTTTATCATCGCCGTTTCGTCGTG
>QHYF01000389.1:1713-6998 GCA_003224075.1 Acidobacteriota bacterium | reverse complement strand
CCTTTCAGAAGGGTTCCGCCGAAGTGATGTATCAAACGTATTCCAGCGTGGAGAAAGATGCCCCGCCATCCATGTCTGCCGAGGCCGGAAAAGGTCCCACTTATCTTTATATGGAAATCGACGATCTCGATGCCGTGCTTGCCGCCATGAAGGACGTGAAAATCATCATGCCCGTCCGCACCGCCTTCTACGGCATGCGCGAATTCAGCGTCCAGGACCCCGGCGGCCACTTCATCACCTTCGCCCAGCCCGTCGCCCCGCCGCACTGACCCGTGATTTTCACCGGACCAGGCTCCGTTGTAGGGGCGCAGTATCGCTGCGCCCTTTTACCGTTCACTGCTTCGTACCGGTGGGCAGCGGCGGTGGCCGGCGCTCCATTTCCGTCGGAACGGCAATCGATCGCGCGCCGTTCTTTCCCACGGCGCGCACGGCAAAAAAGTGATTGTCGGTGGAAACGCCCTTCAAGACCGTTTCGCCGGGCGCGGCCGCAAAATCATAAACTTGCCAACGCGGATCGGTGGTCTCGCGCCAAAGGATTTCGAATCCCGCGCGCTCTGGATCATCCTCGGCCGTCCACGAAACTTTCGCGTCGGGCGTGACCGCGCCGGTCAGCTTCGCATTTGTAGGTGGCGCAGGAGCCAGCGCCAATTGCCGCAATGCTTCGGCGTTATCGCGCGCGACGTCTCCCATGAACGTAAAGTTCAGGTATTTTTGAAAATCACCGTACTCGGTTCCGCTTTCCGTGCGCGGCGTCTGGTGCTGGTGATTGTAGTCTTCGAGCGGCTCGGTGAAGCGCACCGCCGGCAGCCCCGCCTTGTAAAACGGATAGTGATCGCCGCCGCGGCCGTAACGGTCGATTCGAAAAATCATTCGAACGGCTGCGCGGCCATCGATTTCCTCAATCGCGCGCGCCAATTCCCGCGAAGGTGAATCCGCATCGTCAATTTCGCCGTTCCCGGAGAAAAGCCGCACGCGATGCGACGCACCCGGTGCCGGATCGGCGCCCACAATGTCATCGTCGAGCATCCCGCCAACGGTGTAACCCTGTTGCTTCACCCATTCCAGAAGATGCGTGCTGCCAAGCAGCCCTTGTTCCTCGCCCGAAACCGCGGCAAACAGTATCGTCGCGCGATAGGTTCCGCGGCCGTTTGCACCAGCCTTGCCCAGCAGCCGCGCGCATTCCACGCTCACCGCCACTCCGGAAGCGTCGTCATCTGCGCCCGGAGCATCCGCCTGCGTGTCCATCACGTTCGAAGGCCGCGAATCAAAGTGACCGGAAACAATAAAAATCGTTTTCCCGAGCTTGGGATCGGAGCCGGGAAGAATGGCGTAGACGTTTTCAAGAGGAATCGGCTTCGAAGAAGTGCGCTCCGAGGTCGCTTCGAATTTGTCCACCATCACTTGCAGTTTGCCGCCGGTATCCTTTGCAATCTCATTCATTCGCGCCGCAATCGCATCGCGCCCACACCCAATCCCGCGTTTCGAATCCGTCCACGACGAAAGCGTCAGCCGCGTCCCGCACGCCACGAGTTGCCCGATCAGCGCGCGCATGGACTTCTCATCCACCGACGCCCGCGCAACTCTCCCCGCCGGCCGCGGCAAAATCTTCGGCTGGGGTTTTCCCTGCGCCGGTTCCGCCGGGTCACGGGGTATTGCCCGCTGCGAAAAAGCCGGGCTTGCGCCAAATTCAAAAATGAAGATCGCGAAAATAAGCGAAATCAACCAGCGCTTGTGGAGTATTCCCTGCTTGTTCGTCATGAGTTATGCGTCCTCAATGGATTGGCAATCCGCGAATCCGGCATTCTAGCGCGAACGGGCGCTTGAATGGCAACGCGTATCCGTCCACGTGTGCACATCGCGCGTGCTTGCCTGTGGCACAGCCATTCCTGGCTGTGTTCTTCACTTTGAACTTTGAACTTTGAACTCTGAACTTTCAACCTTTGACATTCAACGGTAACCCGTTTTGCCGATTCGACCGCTTATGCTAACGTTTTGCGTTTATGAAAAAGCGCATTGGCGTGCTCTTGAGCGGGCGCGGTTCGAATTTCGAGGCCCTTGCGGAAAGCGTTGCGGCGGGCCGCATCCCCAACGCGGAAATCTCCATTGTCATCAGCAACCGCGAAGGCGCGCCGGGGATCGAGCGCGCCGAATCGCGCGGTATTGGAACGCGCGTGATCCCTTCGAAAGGACTCGAGCGCGAGACCTACGACCGCCAGGTTGCCGCTGTCCTGGAAGAACACAAGATCGATCTGATTTGCCTCGCGGGATACATGCGGCTGCTTTCTCCGTATTTCGTCGCCAAGTTTCCGAACCGCATTCTGAACATTCACCCGTCGCTGCTGCCGTCGTTTCCAGGGCTCGAATCGCAGCGCCAGGCATTGGAATACGGCGTGAAAGTCGCCGGCTGCACCGTGCATTTCGTGGACGAAAATCTGGATGCCGGGCCGATTATTCTTCAATCAGTCGTTCCGGTGAAGGATGATGATACGGAGGAATCGCTCAACGCGCGCATCCTGAAGGAAGAACACCGGATTTATTCCGAGGCCGTTCGAATCGTGCTGGAAGGAAAATACAAAATCGAAGGCCGCCGCGTCCTGCGAACGAATTAAGAAAATTCGAAAAGTCCATGTCACAAACAAAATTCAAACCGGTGGCGGAACAGCTCGAGTACCTGAAGAAGGGCGTCGCGGAAATCATCCGCGAGGACGAGTTCGTGTCCAAGCTTAAACGATCCCACGATACGGGCAAGCCGCTTAGAGCCAAACTCGGCGTCGATCCCACTGCACCGGACATCCATCTCGGCCACATGGTTGTAATTGAAAAATTGAGGCAGTTTCAGATTTTAGGACACAAAGCTGTCTTCCTGGTTGGTGATTTCACCGCCATGGTCGGCGACCCGACGGGCCAATCGGAAACCCGTCCGCCGCTCTCTCGCGAACAGGTCAATGCCAACGCAAAAACGTATCTCGATCAGGTCTTCAAGATTCTCGACCCCAAGAAGACGGAGATCCGCTACAACAGCGAGTGGCTGGACAAACTGACGAGCTACGAAATCGTGCGTCTCTGCGCGAAATACCGCGTCGCGCGGATGCTCGAGCGCGAGGATTTCCACAAACGCCTCAGCGAGCAGCAGCCCATTTCCATGCATGAGCTCCTTTATCCGTTGCTGGTGGCCTATGACTCTGTGATGCTCGAAGCTGACGTCGAGCTGGGCGCGACGGAACAGAAATTCAATCTGCTCATGGGCCGCGACATCCAGCGCGAATACAGCCAGGAATCTCAGGTCTGCATGACCATGCCGATTCTAGTGGGCCTCGACGGCCACCGAAAAATGTCGAAAAGCCTCGGCAACTACGTCGGCATCACCGAACCACCCTCCGAAATGTTCGGCAAGTTAATGTCCGTCCCGGATGACCTGATGTGGTCGTACTGGCAACTCCTCACGGTTCTCACGGACAACGACATCACGGATCTTCGCCGGAAGGTGGCAGCCGGTCAGGCGCATCCCATGTCGGTCAAGACGGCGCTGGCCAAGAGGATCGTTTGTGATTTCCACGGCAACGAAGCTGCCGAACGAGCGGCCAGCGAGTTTCAGCGCGTCTTCCGCGACCGCCAGGCGCCCGAAGAAGCGCCGATCATGAAATTGCCAAGAGGGCCTGCGAAAAAACTGACAGCGTTGCTTGTCGACTTGAAATTAATCGCTTCGAAAAGCGAGGCGGAGCGCTTAATCAAGCAGGGCGGAGTGGAAATCGATGGGGCACGCGTCGATGATCCGCGGAAAGATATCGATCTCAGCGAACCAGCTGATTTTCTTCTTCGAGCTGGAAAAAAGAAATTCGTGCGCATTGTCGTCGAATAAATCTCCATCAACACGAGATTTTCTTCGCAAGGGCGCGACGTAGTTCGACTGCGCAGCACAATGCTGCGCCCCTACAGTCGCCAAACCTCTCTTCGCATCTCATTCGAGAATTTCCTTTGCTAATTGCAAAACGTGTTGGGCGATGGCGGGGGCGGCGGTGAGGCCAGGCGATTCGATGCCGACGAGATGAATCGCCTGCGGCACGCTGGGATCGCGCGTGATTACGAAGTCGGCGATGCCTTTGCCTCCTGGTGGAACGAGCTTCGGACGGAGGCCTGAATAGCCGAGTTGCAGGTCGCCCTCTTCGATTTCCGGCAACAGCGTTTTTGCGCTCTCCGCAAAAGCCGCAATGGGCAAGCGGTTCTTCTCGTAATTGTCCTTCCCCTCAACGTAGGTCGCGGTCGGGCCAAGGAGAAATGTCCCCCACAGAGTTTTGGTGAAATGCACCCCGAGGCTCAATCCATCGGCATGAGGCAAGGGGTAGACCAGGTTGTTGATGAGGGAAGCGCGCGGCCCGCGAACTTCGCAGTATTCGCCGCGGACGGGGTAGATGCGCCAGGAATGATTTCCGAGAAGCGCGGCAATTTCGTCGGCAAATAGTCCGGCGGCGTTGATGATGCAGCGCGCTTCGATCGTTTCTTCCTGCGAATCTTCCTCATCGCCGATTCTTAGACCAACACGTACGGTTCTGTTGGCCGGTTCGAGCGAAACTATCCGCGCATGCGTGACGATATTCGCGCCCTGGCTGGTTGCCACGCGCGCGTAAGTGTGAACGAGCTCTTCGGCGGAGACGATGCCGGTGGAAGGCACGTCGAGAGCGGCGACTCCCTTGACGTGGGGCTCGCGGGCGCGAATCTCGGCCGGGCCAATGAGGCGCAGGCCTTCGACGCCGTTCTCTTCGCCGCGCTTCTTCAGCGCGGTGAGTTCCGCTTCTTCGTGTGGTTCGGCGGCAACGACGAGTTTGCCGCAATGGCGATACGGCACGTTATGCTTCGCGCAAAATTCGTAGGTGAGGCGATTCCCCTCGACGCATAGGCGCGCCTTCAAAGAGTTTTTAGGGTAGTAGATGCCGGAGTGGTTGACGCCGCTGTTACGCGAGCTGGTGGCCATGCCCAGCTTGGGAAACTGCTCGACGAGAAAAACGTCCTGCCAGCGCGCGGAGACGACGCGGGCGATGGCGCAGCCGACCACGCCGCCGCCGATGATCAGAATATTCGCTTGATCCATTTCTCCATTTTACTGGTCGCCACCGATGGTGTCGAAGTAGGCCTTGCAAGGAGCCAGGCGGGCTTCAGTGCCGTCGTGGACCGCGTAGGAGGCCTGCTTGTTTTTTTCGTATCCATTGCGCCACAGAGAAGCGGCGCCGTGCACGCCGTCCTTGTTGAGCGCGTAGAAATAGATGTGGAAAGTCGCGAGTTTTTTCTTG
>QHYF01000389.1:0-1650 GCA_003224075.1 Acidobacteriota bacterium | reverse complement strand
CCGCCGGAAATTTTTATGTTTTCCTCGCCTTTGCCAGTCGAGCCCGCCGCGCCGACTTCATTGTCCACGCAGCAGCCCGCGCCGATGATCGGTGAATCGCCGACGCGGCCGGGGATTTTCCAGGAAAGGCCGGAAGTCGTGGTGGTGGCGGAGATGTCGCCATTCGAATCGACGGCCATGCAGGGAATCGTACCGGTCCGCGGATGCGCGATGACGCTCTCGGCGTAGACGATTTTTTCCTGGTCGTGGTCAAAAATCTCCGCCAGGTATTCTTTCCACTCCGGCGAGTCGATTCCCGGGCGCCAATTGAACGAAGACTTTGCTTTCCATGCGAGCCAGATCTTGCGCGAGTGCTCGGTGAGCAGGTCCATCTCCTCAAAACCCTCAGCCACGGCAAAACGCCGCGCGCCGTCGCCGACAATCATGACGTGATTGGTTTTCTCCATGACCGTTTTTGCGAGGCGCGAAACATTTTTGATGCGGCGGACGGAAGCGACCGAACCGGCGCGATGCGTGGGCCCGTGCATGATGCTGGCATCGAGCTCCACTTCTCCTTCTTCGTTGGGGAGGCCGCCGTAGCCATCGGAATCGTCGTTGGGATCGTCCTCGACGACCGTGACAGCAGCCACCACGGCTTCGAGCGTGTCGCCGCCTTTCTTGAGGATGTCCATACCCTTATCAAGGGCGTGGAGCCCGTTGGCGCTGGAGATGATGAGCGGACGCTTGCCTTGCGCCGGCATTCCGCGTTGGGCAACCACGTAATCCGTATAGCGGACCGGCGGCTGTCTTCCTTCGGCAGGTTGCGGGCGGGCTTGCCCGAAGAGCTTGTTGACCCCGGCGACGGCGCCGCCCGCCAGCGAAGTGAGGAAAAATTTACGGCGTGACCATAGTTCCATGAGGGGAGCCTCCTAGATGCGCGGAGGGCAATATACAACAGTTGACAGTCGGCAGTTCAGAGGGCAGAAAGCCTTCAGGCCATTGCTTTGTCAGTGCCTCACGGGCCTGGTTCGTCGCTACCGCTTCACGTACTTCTTCACGTCCATCGCGAATTCGGCCCCGTAAATGTTGCCTGCAGCGTCCGCCGCGACCCCTTCCGACGAGGTGGAGTCCGCCGCAGCCGGGTAAGGCGCCGGATCGGGTACGAAGTATTTTACCGAGCCGTCTTTCGCGCTCCCGATGCGAATGCCCCGCCGGCAGCCGGGGTTATACCCGTAGCCTTCCTGGCCGTCGCGGGACTCCGAATCGGCCACATAAAGCACGTCGTTCCTGTCAATGAAAATCCCGCTCGGCCGCCCGAACTGTTTCCATTCGGCGATGAAGCGGCCGTCCTGGTCGAAGATCTGGATGCGGTTATTCTGACGGTCGCCGACGAATAGGCGTCCCCTGGAGTCAAACGCCAGCGTGTGCGGGCAGTCGAATTCGCCGATCCCCGTTCCCTTCTTTCCCCAGGTCTTGATGAACTTCCCGTTCTTGTCGAATTTCATGATCCTCGCGTTGGCGTTCGGCGCACGGCCGTGGCCATCCGCCACGAAGATGTCGCCGTTGGGAGCCACGGCGACCTCGGTCGGCTGATCGAACGTATCCTGACCCGGCCCCGCCACGCCGGCCTTGCCAAGCGTCAGCAGGAGCTTGCCATCCTGATTGAATTTG
>QHYF01000388.1 GCA_003224075.1 Acidobacteriota bacterium | reverse complement strand
GCCCCGCTCATTGAGAAGCATGCAAGGGCAAGCCGGCCCAGGCATTCACCAGGCCAAGGACTTCGCGCAGCACATCCAGCGCATCATTCGTGGTTCTCCACCAATGCTTTGGATCGAAGGAGTCGTCGGAAGAGGCGCGCACGATGGCCCTGCCTTGGCCAGCAGCAAGCTTTCGCCAGAGTAGCCGCGCGCGCCGGGTATGGGGTCTGGTGGTAACAAGAATCACCGTGCGGTCCTTCTCGAGCGCCAGCGCGGCAGCTAGCACCTTGATTTCGTCTGCAGTGTTGACAACCGGACGTTCGAGGACATGAATGGCCTCGGGCGGCACTCCTTCATGAACCAACACGCGAGCGTTGTAATAGTCCTCGCCGGCGAAGGAAATGCCCATGCGCTTAAGAGTTTCGCCGGGCTCCGAAGAATGCGTGAGCCAGACTTCCGGCGCGTAGCCCTGGCGGTAGAGTTTGGCTGCTTCAATGGCCCGCAATGGCATCCGGCCGCTGAGCACTGCGATTGCCCGGGCTTTTTCGAGCGGGTCTTCGACCACCAGCCAGCGGCCCACGCCGAAAAAAAGGACGAACACGAGAATTACTACACCTGCGCAACCAGCGGCGACAAGGACGCGGAAGAAAAGGGAGCGCCGCCGAAGAATCGAGGCAGGATTTTCCGTGTTTGCCATTGAAGACCCGGCGCATGCTATCTCGGGCCGTCGAAGTGGTCAATCGGCGGCCGTCACGGTACACTGTCGCTTCTTCGCGGAGGATGCATGCGAACGGTGGTCACCGGCGGGGCAGGATTTCTGGGTTCGCATCTTTGCGACAGACTCCTTGCTGAAAACTGGGAAGTGCTGGCGCTGGACAATCTCATCACCGGCGTGGATTCGAATATCGCGCATTTGATGAAACACCCGAAGTTCCGGATCGCGCGCGCCGATGTTTCCAATTACATCGACGTGGCCGGGCCGATCGATTACGTACTCCATTTCGCATCGCCAGCCAGCCCGGTGGACTACCTGAAGCTGCCGATTCCGACGATGAAAGTCGGTGCGCTCGGCACGCACAATGCTTTGGGGCTCACGCTTGCGAAAAAAGCCAAATTTTTGCTGGCTTCCACGAGCGAAAGCTATGGCGATCCGGAAATCTCGCCGCAGCACGAGGAATACTGGGGTCACGTCAATCCAGTCGGTCCGCGCGGAGTGTACGACGAAGCGAAACGCTACGCCGAAGCGATGACCATGGCCTATCATCGCTTCCACGGCGCAGACACGCGAATCGTGCGCATTTTCAATACTTACGGTCCGCGGATGCGCTTGAATGATGGGCGCGCGCTTCCCAATTTTGTACACCAGGCGCTGACGGGACAGCCCCTCACCGTATATGGCGACGGAAAACAAACGCGAAGTTTCTGCTACGTCTCCGATTTGATCGACGGTATCTGCCGGCTTATGCAATCGGACGAACATCTGCCGGTGAACCTCGGTAATCCGCAGGAAATCACGATTCTCGAGTTTGCCGAACACGTGCGAAAGCATTTTGAAAATGCGCCAGCGATCGTATTTGAGCCCCTGCCGCAGGATGACCCCAAACGCCGCTGCCCGGACATCAGCAAGGCGAAGCGCATCCTGAAGTGGGAACCCAAAGTTGGGTTGGAGGAAGGTTTAGGGCTGACCCTTGCGTATTTCAAGCAAGAATTTGCGAAGGGGAAAGTGGCTGCCCGTTAGGAATCCGCGGAGGAAGTTCGGAGTACGTCATCGGCTGAGATTTCTCACGGCTACGACTCGCCAGCCACCAGCCACTATTCCCTGCCGAACGAGTAATACTCAAAACCAAGCTCCTTCATGCCCTGTGGCGCATAGATGTTCCGACCGTCAATCACAAGGCGCCGGGTCATGAGGTTGCCCGCGCGTCCCCAATCCAAAGTCTTGAAGACATCCCATTCGGTGCAGATGAGCGCGGCATCTGCGTCGCGCAACGCGTCGTACGGATCCTCATGATAGTGCAGCTGTGGAAAGAGCGCCTTGGTACGCGGCATCGCCTCGGGGTCGGTTGCGCTCACGACCGCGCCCTCCTCAAGCAGCCGCTTGATGACTTCCAGCGCCGGAGCGAAGCGGATGTCGTCGGTGTTGGGCTTAAAGGCCAGTCCGAGCACTGCCACGTGCTTGCCTTTCACTACCCATAATGCCTGGTGGATTTTTTCAAAAAAACGGTCGATGCGCAGTTTGTTGACGCGTTCGGTGGCCTTCAGCATGTCGAAGTCCACGCCGACTTTCGCCGACAGATGAATGAAAGCTTGCACATCTTTCGGGAAACAGAAACCTCCATAGCCGAGGCCTGCATTGAGGAATTTTCCGCCAATGCGCGGATCCAGTCCCATGGCATGTGTGACTTCCTCGACGTTCGCGCCGATCTTTTCACAAAGGTCGGCGATCACGTTGGCATAGCTGATTTTCAGCGCCAGGAAGGAGTTCGCGGCGTGCTTGATCAGCTCGGCGCTGCTAATGGTGGTGACGAGAAATTCCACCTTTTGACCCGGCGGGCACGTTCCGTTGTGGACGGGACACTGGAAACTCCGCTCCAGATCTCACGGAGTTCCGCCGCCGAGGACGCATCTTCCACCCCGACAACGATCCGGTCCGGGTGGAAAAAATCTCCGACGGCAGTGCCTTCGCGGAGGAATTCCGGGTTGGAAGCGACACGGAATTTCAGGTTGCTGTTCCGGGAATAGGCGGAAAGGGCGCGGCTGAGTTCAAGCCCCGTGCGCGCGGGCACGGTGCTTTTCTCCACCACAAGTTTCGGCGTGCGCGCTTCTGTGGCGATTTGCCGGGCAACGTGATCAATCGCCGAAAGGTCCGCCTCGCCGGAATCCTTCGGCGGGGTTCCAACGCAAATGAAAATGGCGTCGCCCGCTCGGATGGCCTCGCCGGCATCGGCAGTATAGGAAATCCGTCCAGCTTTGCGAGCGGACATGAGAATCTGGTCGAGGTGCTCTTCGTAGATGGGGACGCCGCCGCCGTTGAGTTTGGCGATGCGCTCGCGGTCAATGTCCGTGCAAACCACTTCGTGGCCCGCTTCGGCTAGACACGCTCCCGTGACCAGGCCTACGTATCCACAACCAATGACTGAAAGGCGCAAGACGAACTCTCCCTGTGATTCGCTCCGGAGCGGGAAATCCTTACCGTCGCGGAATACCGACTGCTATTGTGACCGAAGAGCAGAAGAGAGCAAAGCTCTTCATTGCTTCCTGGTAGCGTAAGAAGTGCGAACCAGCTGAAGTGACCGGGTCGACATTCGCTCGCAACGTTTCTCCCTAGCTTTTGATCCCTTTACCCATCAGCAGGCCGCGCAGTCCGAGAAGGACGAGTCGCGGCTGGCGGCTTACTACGTTCCAAAGCAGACGAGTGGATTCATCGCGATTGATCTCGCCGAGAGATTGCCTCGTCGAGGCATCGAGCAAGTCCACCAGTTGCGAATAATCCCTCTGCCGAAAATGGTGCAGCGCGCGGCGGATCAGCCAGTGTGTGCCCAGCTCGCGGCGCAAAGCACCGAGCTCATGGCTCTTTCCGTCGTGCAAGAGAGCCTGCGCCACGCCGAGCGCACCACGAAATCCGGTCACGATTCCACCTACGGTGGAAACCTTGACCTGCGCGGCTGCGTCTCCAACAAGATAAACTTCCCCGTTCCCGATTCGCCGCCGTACTGGCACCCAGCCCCGGTAGACCGGAATGCGCGCGCCTTGCCACTCCAGCGGCTCCAACTGCTTCTTCTCCAGGAACCGTTCGAAAGAGCGTTTCGTGTCGCGGCCGTGCTCGCCGATCACCCCAAGCGCGCCGCGCTCTGGCGATTCGGGGATCAACCAGTAAAAGTAGGGCGTATCATCCGGTACGAACCAGACGCGCGTCGTATCTGGAGGGCAGTCTTTCGGCAGGCGCACGATTGCCTGGACCAGTGGCACGGTCTCAACCGGAGGCCAGCCCGAAGCGCGCGCCACGCGGCTCGCGGCGCCATCCGCGCCTACTACACTGTCCGCGTGCAACTCCTCGCGCTTGCCGCCGGATTCAACTGCGACCCGCAAGCCGCGCGCGTTCGGCCCAATGCCCAAGAAACGCGTATCGAAGGAAAGCGCGGCGCCGGCTTGTTGCGCCTCGCGTGCCAGTGCCGGAATCAGGCGCGAGCGTTCAATGACGAGATCAGGCCTGGTCAGAGCGATGTGGGCCGAGCGGCCGTCGGTGAACAATTCGAACCGGCGAATCTCGTTGATGATGCTTTCGCGCGCGGAGGCGCCCATTTGGCTGCGGAAGTGATCCGTGACGATCAGTGTGCGAGGCGCGGGCTCGAGCTGCGGCTTGGATTCCAGCACGCGGACGCGGCGGCCACCGCGAGCCACGCTCGCGGCCGTGAAGAGTCCCGCAGCGGAGCCACCAACTACGATGATTTCCCTGTCGCTCGGGACAGCCCGAGGCCGTTTTTCTCCGTTTTGCACAGTTCTGCACGTCCAATGACGCGCGTTCCCCGGAAATTCGATCAATGCGGGAGCCCGCGTCGAAAAATGTACCTGCTTCCCGTCCGACCCGTGTGGGTCTTCTTGAGGAATGGCTGAGAGGGCGCCGCGTAAGTATAGCGAATCCACCAACGCGGGCCAACACGTCCAGAGCTTGATGCCTAGCGACGGAAAATATTTCGTAAATGAGCGACTGTCTTAGCTAGGAGGTCATTGATCTCTTGCGGGCCTGGGGCTCATAGGGCGCACGCTCGAGAAACGCGACGCCTGCGAAGATGGCGACCAGGACAAGCGCTCCAACAAAGAATGCCCCGCGCGTGGAGAGATAGCTGACGACAACAGCTGCCCCGCCGCCAATGGCGCCGAGGAGATAGAGCGTGAGGACGGCGCCGCGCTGGCCCAAGCCAAGATTCGAAAGGCGGTGAGCGGCGTGGTCCTTTCCGGGTGCTGCG
>QHYF01000039.1 GCA_003224075.1 Acidobacteriota bacterium | reverse complement strand
TTGTCGGCCCCAAGGTCGGCGCAGAACTCCGCAACCAGGCCATTCTTGTTACCCTCTATGCTTTGGCGGGCATGCTGGTATATATTGCTTTTCGATTCGAGTGGGTTTACGGAGCCGCCGCCGTTCTGGCCGTCTTTCACGACGTGCTGATCACCCTGGGCTTTTTTTCGTTGTTGCGCTTCGAAATTTCACTGACGGTCATCGCGGCGCTGCTCACTCTGGTCGGTTATTCCATGAACGATACGATTGTCATCTTCGATCGCATCCGTGAGAACAACCGCTTGCTGCGCAAGGAATCGTTTGCGGACGTGGTCAACAAGTCCATCAATCAGACTCTTTCGCGAACGATCTTGACTAGTGGTTTGACTTTCCTTACCGTGCTCGTCTTGTTCCTGATGGGCGGCCAGGTGCTTCGTGCTTTCTCCTTTGCCCTGGTGGTAGGGATTGTGGTAGGAACGTATTCCAGTTTTGGGATCGCTGCACCGCTCGTCGTCGCCTGGAATCGCTGGCGCGGTCGGGGCGTGGCGGCAGGCACCGGACCCGCAGCCGGAAACAAAACCCGTGGTGGCGAAAGCGTTCCAGCACGTCTCGCTTCCGCTGGGAGGAGGTAGGACCTATGTTTGAAGAGATGGTGGTTTCGAGTCCGAATCCGAAGAAGACCAATAAGCCGTGGACGGTCTTCGTCTCGATGCTTTTTCAGGTCGCATTTCTTTCGATCCTGATTTTGATTCCACTGATTTACACCGAGGCGCTTCCAAAGACCATGATGGCGACCATGCTCACCGCGCCGCCACCCCCGCCGCCCCCGCCACCGCCGCCCGCGACTGCTCAGGTTGTTCACGTCAAACCGCAGGCCCATTTGATGGACGCGGGCAAGTTGATGGCGCCCAAGGTCATTCCCAAGGAAGTGAAAATTATTAAAGAAGACGCCGAACCCGATATGGGCGCAGTCGGCATGACCGGCGGCGTTCCGGGTGGCGTTGCTGGAGGTTCGATGGGCGGCGTGCTTGGCGGCGTCATCGGCGGTATGGGCGGAGCCCCGCCCCCGCCGAAGCCGAAGGGTGGTCCGCTCAAGGTCGGCGGCAATGTGCAGGCCGCTCGCATTGTGAATCGCGTTCAGCCCGTCTATCCGCCGCTCGCGCGCCAGACACGCATCTCTGGCACGGTCCGCCTGCACGCCATCATCGGCAAGGACGGCACGATTCAATCCTTGGAAGTTCTCTCCGGACACCCGTTGCTGCAGCAGGCCGCTCTTGATGCTGTGCGCCAGTGGCGCTATCAGCCGACTCTTCTCAACGGCGATCCGGTTGATGTCGACACGACGATTGACGTGATTTTCTCTCTGAACCAGTAGTACGGTTTGGCGCGCCGGTCGTGGGACAGGCGCGCCACTCCGCGTAGCAATTTCGGCAAACACTCTCGTTGGCCCCGGCATCGCCAGGGTCACTTGAAACTTAAGGAGCAAACGAATGGTAGCAACTTTGTATGTTTATGCGGCCACATTCCAGCAGGCAAGCCAATGGGATCTTCGCACCATGTGGGGGAATATGTCCCTCATTGCGAAGATCGTGGTCTTCATCCTGTTCATTCTTTCCATCTACTCCTTCGGCGTAATGATTGACCGTGCGCTGATGTACAGCGCCGCGCGCAAGCAGTCCCGCGTCTTCGTTCAGCAGGTCGCGGGCGCCCTCAAGGACGGTCGTCTGGACGAAGCCATCGCCATCGCCGAGCGCAACAAGAAGAGTCACATTGCCAAGGTCGTTGCCACGGGGCTCTCCGAGTTCCAGTCCGCTTCGCAACAAGTATCGGACTCCGATGTGATCGACGCGGCCAAGCGTGGTCTCGAGCGCTCCGTCGCCATCGTGCACGCGGAGATGCACGGTCATCGGCATTTTGAACGCCTTTAAGGGTATCGAGACAAACAAGGCCACCGGTCTGTCGGCCGTCGCCGGCGGTATCGCGGAAGCGCTCGTCACCACCGCCTTCGGTCTCCTCGTGGCCGTCCCGGCCGTCTGGGCTTACAACTATTTCACCAACAAAGTGGAAGCCTTCGACGTCGAGATGGACAACTCCTCGATGGAGCTCATCAACTACTTCATCCTGCGCCGCGGCGCCAAGAAGTGATACGCCATGGCCTACAAGCCACAAGTCGGACCACAGATGGCGGCGCCCAACGTTATCCCCATGGCCGACATTATGCTCGTCCTGCTGATCATCTTCATGGTGGTCACGCCCATGTTGCAGAAGACTCACCAGGTGGACTTGGTCCCGACGGACAATCCCCGCGACATGCAGGACGCCGACAAGGATGACGCCATTATCGTAGCCGTTACTCGTGACGGAAAGATATACCTTGGCAACACGCAGATGCTGAAGGAAGATCTGACCGGCCAGATCAAGGATCGTCTTTCCAGCCGCCTGGACAAGACCGTTTATGTCAAGAGCGATTCGCGCGCCAAGTATGGCGACGTGGTCGCCTTCGTCGACGAGATTCGCTCCGCCGGTGTCGATCAGCTCGGTCTGCTCACCGAGAGGAACCAGAAAGGAAAGGCAGCTCCTCCTCCGCCGCCCGCGGATTGAGGACTGTAGTGCCTGTTGACCCGCATTCGAACGGGTTTCCAGGAATGAAGTTGTTTGCGCCATTCGTTTGCTGATTTGGTTGACCGCTTGGCGGTCACCGGAATAGAAGCCGCGCCGGATCCCACCCGGCGCGGTCTCATGGCCTGCGGAAGCGCTCTGTCCCAGGCCCACAGGAGACTCGCAATGGGGATGGAAGTTGGAGAAGCTGGCCACGGGGCGATGTCGACCCCTAATGTCGTGCCGCTGATCGACATTCTGCTCGTGCTGATCATCATTTTCATGGTCATCACGCCGCTCACGCCCAAGGGCTTGGACACGCTTGTCCCTCAGCCCTCGCCTAACCAGCAGCAGAACGTCGAGCTGGAAAACAAGACCGTTGTCGTCCAGGTCGCCAACAACGGAAAGCTCAAGATCAATAATGAAGACACCACCTGGGAAGGTCTGGGGCCCCGCATGGAGCAGATCTTCAAGGAGCGCGCCGAGAAAATTGCTTTCGTCAAAGGCGACAACGATGTACTGTTCTTGGACGTCGCCCGCGCCATCGACATCATGCGCGGGGCCGGCATCGACAAGATTGGCTTGATTACCGCCAAGCTCGAAGCTGGTCAGTAAGTTTCTTGCAGGTTGTGAGAGTCCTCCTCGCGGGGCATTCGCTCCTCTCCGAGGTGACTCATGGGAATAGCACTTGGCGGTAAGCATGGTATCGTCGCGGATCCCAACGTTGTTCCGCTGATCGATATCCTTCTCGTGCTCCTGTTGATCTTTATGATCATCCCGGCGCACTACGTCGGCCTTGATGCGCAGATTCCTCAGCAATCGACGCCGACCGGGAAAGAGCCTTTGCCCGACGAAGTGGTCGTTGTTCAGGTGCTGACGGACGGGACCCTGTGCATCAATCGGCAGCCGGTGACTTGGGAATCGCTCGGTAGCCGGCTGGACGAAATTTTCAAGGTGCGTATTGACCGCACGGCGTTTATTCAGGGCGACTCGTCGGTGGAATTCTCTGTGGTGGCCAAAGTGATCGATGTCATGCACACGGCGGGCGTCGCGCCTGTGGGTTTGCTGACGCCGGAACTGGAAAAGGGCCTCTGAACAATTTGCAAATGCCCTTCGCAGGGTGGACGTGAATCCTAGCGTTGCCCGGTAACCGCGGGTCACGCATTTCAGGGATGGATGCTTCGATGAATCACGCATCATCGGTGATGAGTTCCACTTCAATTCGCCGCGCTTCAGCCTTCATGGCGCTCGTGGTTTTGGCCGTCGGCCTCTCCGGCTGCAACAAGCTCAAGGCTCGCGACCAGCTCAACAAGGGTGTCGTCGCCTTCAAGAATGCCCAGTACGACACCGCCATCGAGCATTTCAAGCAAGCCAAGGAACTCGATCCCGGCTTGATGAATGCCCGCCTCTATCTGGCCACCGCCTATGCCAGCCAGTACATTCCCGGCGCGCCCTCGGAACAGAACATGCGGCTGGGCACGCAGGCGGTCAACGAGTTCAAGGAAGTCCTGGAAAAAGATTCCAACAATCTCAGCGCCATCGATGGCATCGGCTCCATCATCTTCCAGATGGCCGGCCAGCCCTATGACCCCAAGAAGTTCGAAGAGTCCAAGGCTTATCACCAGAGGCACATTGATTTGAGGCCCAACGATCCCGAGCCCTATTACTGGATCGGAGTCATCGATTGGACGCTCTCCTTCCGGGCCAACGGCGAGTTGCGCGCCGAGTACAACAAGAACAACATCAAGAAGCAGGTGAGAGAGACGGATCCGCTTCCCGCGTCCGTGCGTGCGGACTACACCGCCAAGTATGGAAGGCTCGTCGATGAGGGCGTCGCCGGCCTGCAGAAAGCCATTCAGCTCCGGCCGGATTACGATGATGCCATGGCCTACTTGAACCTCCTCTACCGGCGCAAGGCCGATATGGTGGAGTCCGCCGACGAGCGCGCCAGCCTGCTTAAGCAGGCCGACGACCTGGTCGACAGTGGAGTCCGCCGACGAGCGCGCCAGCCTGCTTAAGCAGGCCGACGACCTGGTCGACAAGGTCAAGGAAATCAAGCAGAAGCGTGCCGAGCAGCCCCAGCAGTCCTCCTGACCGGCAGCGCAAACCCTAACCGAATCAACGATTTTGTCTCCAAGGCCCCTGCGCTACACTGGTAGCAAGAGGTAAGGCTGAACGATGCCGTCACCGAGCAATCTGCCGCTGAGCTTCAACCGCGACCGCGCGGTGCGCCAGCTGGACGCGCGTTTCGAGGAGTTGCTCGAAAAGCTGCGCAACAATCGCCCGTCCGAAGACCCGTGGATGGTGCGGCGGGCTTACGAGATTGCTTCCGAGCGCCACCACGACCAACTACGGAGCTCGGGCGAGCCGTACCTGTCGCACCTGCTGGAAGTGGCGCACATCCTCGCGGACATGCGCCTGGACGCCACGACGCTCACCGCGGCGCTGCTCCACGACGCGATCGAAGACACGGAATATCCCGTTTCGCGCATCGAAGAGCGCTTCGGCGCGGACGTCGCTCACCTTGTCGAAGGGGTCACAAAAATAAGCCGGCTGAACATGATGGCTCCGGAAACGCGGCAAGCGGAAAACGTCCGCAAGATGCTGCTGGCCATGGTGAACGACGTGCGCGTCGTGCTGGTGAAGCTGGCCGACCGGCTGCACAACATGCGCACGCTCGAATATCTGGAGCTGCCGAAGCAGCTGAGAATCGCGCGCGAGACGCTGGACATCTACGCGCCCATCGCGCACCGGCTGGGAATGGGCGTGGTGCGCGGGGAACTCGAAGACCTGGCGTTCCGCTACCTCGAGCCGGAAGCGTTCTTCGCGCTGCAAAAGGAGATCAGCGACAAGGAGTCCTTCCAAAAGAAATTTCTCGAGGAAGTTCAGGCGACCATTCGAACCAAGCTTGTGGAGGCCGGCATTCCCGCGGAGCTCGAGGCGCGCGTGAAGGGATTGTATTCGGTGCACCGCAAGGTCTTGCGGCAGGAAACCGGGCTCGAACAGGTCTACGACTTGCTGGCGGTGCGCGTCATTACGGACTCGGAGCGCAACTGCTACGCCGCGCTGGGCGTGGTGCACCACATCTGGCGGCCCGTTCCGGGGCGATTCAAGGACTACATCGCCATGCCGCGGCCGAATCTTTATCAATCGCTGCATACCACGGTTTTGCATGGCACGCAGCCGTTCGAGGTGCAAATCCGCACGCAGGAAATGCACCGGCTCGCCGAGGAAGGCGTGGCCGCGCACTGGAAATACAAGAGCGGCAAGCCGGATGCCGAGGATGACGACCAGCGCATCACGTGGATGCGGCAGCTCATTGAATGGTCGCAAGAGCTTCAGGAGCCGGGAGAATTTCTTTCCACGCTGAAAGTGGATCTCGCGCCGGTGGAAGTGTATGCGTTCACACCGAAGGGGCGCGTGCTGGAGCTGCCGCGCGGCGCCACGCCGGTGGACTTTGCCTACATGGTGCACACCGAAGTGGGGCACCAGTGCGTGGGGGCCAAGGTGAACGGCCAGATCGTCTCGCTGCGGCATGAAATCTCGAGCGGCGACGTGGTGGAGATACTCACGCAAAAGGGCCACCACCCCAGCCGCGACTGGCTCAGCTTTGTGAAGTCGTCGTCGGCGAAAAGCAAGATCCGCCACTGGATCAACGAGCAGGAACGGGAAGAAGCCAGGGAAATGGGCAAGCGGCTGCTCGAAAATGAAGCGCGGCACTTTGGCCGCGGCCTGAAGAAAATTCCGGAAGCAGACATGCTCAAGCTCGCGGCGGACTACGGGCTGTCGAAGATCGAGGATCTGTACGCCGCGGTCGGCTTCGGAAAATATTCGGCGCGGCAGGTGATTGCGCGCGTGCTTGGTGAACCGGCCAAGGAGGAAGAGCCGGAAACGAGCGACGCCAAGCCCACGCTGGTCAAGACCGTGAAGCGGATGCTGGGGTTCGGCGAGGCGCCGCTGATCGTCAAGGGCCATGACGACCTGCTGGTGTACCGCGCCAAGTGTTGTAACCCGATTCCTGGGGACGAAATTGTCGGGTATATTACGCGCGGCCGCGGCGTTGCCGTGCACACTCGAGCGTGTCCCAACGTGCAAAACCTCATGTACCAGACGGAACGGCGCATCGCCGTGGAGTGGGGCGGCGCGAGCACCGCAACGTTCTCCGTGCAACTGACCATTCGGGCGCGCGACCGCGCCGGATTGCTGGCGGAAATTACCGCGGTCATCAGCGGCGCCGGCTCGAATATTCACAGCCTGGAAAGCCGCCCCGACCGCACCAACGCGCGCATTGATGCCAACCTCGAAATTGCCGACAAGCGCCAGCTCGAAACGATTCTCGTTAATATCCGCAAGATTTCCGGCGTGTACGATGTTGAACGCGTGTATCAAGCCGGCCAATGAGTTTTTCGGCTGCGTTTTGCGAACAGGCCTGCGAAGCCGTCCAGCGAGTTTCAGGATTCTTGGCTTGCGCGAATGATCGCTCGCACCTGTCCCGTCGCCGGGTATCTCGCACAACACACTCGCGAGCCGCGCCGCTTGCCCCAGATACAATGTAGTTATGCGGTACAGGTGGATGCTTCTCGGGGTGTTTGTCCTCCTGCGGACGAGCGGATGCCAGCAGCATCTGTTCACGGATTACCGTCCGCTGGACCAGGCGGGAATGTGGTCGAGCAACGTCGAAGAACTGAAAAAACTGAACACCTCGGACACGGAAGTCGCGCAGCTCGTCAAGGCCAAGCAGGCCGGCCTGAGCGATGACGCTTGCGTCACGCTGGTGAACGACGCGCATCAGCGCCAGCATCCCTTTGTAAGCGCGGATTCTACGGTCAACCTTGCGCACGCGGGCTACACCGAGGCCCAGATTCTGGAGATTGCGCAAGCGGATCAGCTCGATGTCATCAGCGGCGATGCCGTGGTGCTGCGGCTGGTCGGACTTTCCGATCGGGCCGTCGAAATGATTTTGCACCGGCGGTTGAAGGGGCAGCGCACGCTGGGCAGCGCGCAAATCGGCCGCCTGAAAAATACCGGGCTCACCGAAAAACAAATCCTCGAACGCATCAATGAGGGCATAACCGACGCGCAGGCCGACCGTGAGGCCGCAGCGCGTGAGGCGGCACGCAATCATTCTGGAATCGGCTTCCAGCGTGTCCACGGCCGCCGATAGCGGCGCTGCGTCAGTGCGATTTCTTCGGCATCGTTCGAATCCGGCGAGGTGCGACAATCAGAAATTATTCGCACGCACTCGCGAGCAGTGCCCGGTCACGCCCTGCATTTGCTTCTGACCGGTTCCTCGTTACAATCAAATCGTTTTGGCTCTGCGACCACATTCCCGATTTCTGTTCACGTGGCTGCTCGCGGCATCCGCCTTCGGGGCTGTGTCGTGCGTTGCGCCACTCGGTCCAGGCTACACCATCGAGAAGCAGCAGGTGCGCGTGGAATTTGTGTCCGCTCCGGAGCCGCGCATTCGAATTGAGGCAGACTATCAATTGAAGAATACGGGCAACCAGCCGCTCAGCGAGCTGGAAGTGCGTTTGCCGGGGCGACGGCGTTTTCGCTACGAAGAGCCGCGCGCGACCTGGGACGCAACAACGCTCACGCTGGAGACGTCGTCCGAGAATCCGCGCAATGCGCTGATACGCTTTCCTGAGGTGTGGGCCATGTCGGCGCGCCGCACTTTGCATCTTGCGGTGGAATATTTGCCGCCGACCGCGGACGAAACGACTCTCGGTTTTTCGAACGACGCTTTTTTTCTTCCCGCGCAAGGATGGAATCCGGAATTGCTGCCGGCGCGCGGGCTCTTCGCCAAGGGCGGTGTGCCGCCCAAAAAATGGGAATTGAGCGTGAGCGTGCCACAAGAATTTCTGGTGCACACTAGCGGCAAACAAAAGAAAACCTCGCGCAGTGCAGGCGAGGTGATGGTCCGGTCGTTACAACGAGTACACGATCCTTATCCATTCGTGATCGCGGGACGGTACACGGCCGTGCAGATGGGCAGAGGCAAGGGAAAAATCTATTTGTGGACACGGAAGCCGCAGGAAGCCGCGGGCATGCGGCAGGTGAGCGACGCTCTAGTGCGTACGGCGCTGCTATACGACTCCATGTTTGGGACGCGGAAAAAAGATTTTTCCACGACGTGGATTGTGGAGTGTCCGTTCGTGACGGGATGCTTTACGAATTTCAACCCTGCGACGGCGAAGCTGTTGGGAGCGAACGAAAAGGAATCCACCACTGCCGAAATGGTTTCTTTGGACACCATGATGGTGGATCTCAGCGGCGGCGCGCCTAAACTCGCGGCTGCGGCGGCTCCATCGCTGGCAGCGAGCTGGCTTGGCTACGCGCAGAATCCGGGATTCTACGAACAGGAGCCACCGCTTTCCGTTTTTCCGGCTTTTGCAGCGTCCCTTGGCCGCGAGGCGGTGGAAGGGGCGGACGCCCGCCGGGAAACGATTCGGCGCGTCCTTCACCTTATACCAGTGAGCGTACAATCTCCGGAGCTGGAGGATCCGACTGTTCTTCGTGCAAAAAGTTTCCTTTTCTTTTATGCGCTGCAGGATCGGTACGGACAGGAAGCGTTTCGCAGCGCTATCCGTCATATGCTATCCGCGCGGCGTGAACACGGACTGGAACTCAGCGACCTGATCGCCGCTTTCGAGCAGGAAACGCGCCAGAATGTCGCCGAGTTCGTGCGTGGATGGATGAAGCGGCCGGGTGTTCCGGGTGATTTTCGCGCGCGGTACGAAGACACTGCCGCGGCTGGAGCCAATCCTTCAAAGGAGAGTAGACGATGAAAGAGACAGTTCTGAGCGATCGCGGGCCAAAACCGATCGGGCCGTATTCGCAGGCCATCCGGTCAAACGGATTTTTGTACGTTTCAGGGCAGGTGGCGCTGGATCCGAAGACGGGTGAGATGGCCGGGACGGACATCCGGCAGCAGACGGAGCGGACCATCCAAAACGTGAAGGGCATTCTGGAAGCAGCAGGCTCGAATCTGCATCACGTGGTGAAGACGACGGTATTCTTGAAAGACATGAACGATTTTGCGGCCATGAACGAAGTGTACGGCCGGTACTTCACATCGGCGCCGCCGGCGCGATCGACGGTGCAGGTGGCGCGTCTTCCGAAGGACGCGCTGGTGGAAATTGAAGTGATCGCCGCCGTGTAGACGTCTCGCGGGAGAAAGTTGCAGCACTAGTCCGGCTGAAGACAGAGTGATAAAAGTTTTGCGGTGGCCGGACCGGCTATGATTTTGGTCGAGCTGGAGGACCGGGTTTAAGTAAAGGGGCGGGGCTTACGGGCGGTCGGGGCTTTCGAAGGCCTCGTGAACGGCCCACACCGTAACCAAAGCGGTGATCGCGATGGGGTACCAGATGAACTTGTTTCGCGCGGCTTTGTGTGGCGGACTGCCAGAATCCTTGGTGCCCGCACCGCGGGGACCTTGAGGTTCAGGAGCGGCGGCGGTTGGATCAAGTACGATGCGGTAAGCGGCGCCTTCCGGAATTACGCGCACGTCATCCTCGACGGCGATAATCAGCGACCCACGAGTGCTCTTAACGATCAGTTCCTTTGGGTTCAGTACGGTAACGTGTCCGATAGTCGATTCGTCGCTGTTCGCGCGGATTGTGGCCGAGGCTACCCGCAGGGCAAAAGCTTTCGAATTGGCGGTTGAAAAAGTTGCGGAGCCCCTGACGAGCGTGGCAGCCGGGCTGGCGTCGTCCTGGGTGAACGCAACGCCGCTCGCACCAGAGAGAAGCAGACGCGCCGCGCCGGTGCGAACTTGAACGCTGCCGGTAGGCTCGGTGCTCAGCTTGTCGCCGCTGAAAACCGTTGCTCCGACTGAGGCAGGCGCTGCGCCAATATGAGCGTGGTCGGCATAGACGATAGTTCCGAGCGAAGAGGAGGGAGAGCCGCAGACTGGGGTTATCAGAAGGGTGGAAGAAACTATGGCCGCAACGATGGTCCTGACGACTGCAAAGCGTTCGGGCTTTCTCGTGATCTTATACCGTTCAAGATCGCGCAGGCGCGCCATTAACCCTCCAAGCGGGCTGAAACAAGAATACTGAGTAAGATTGGGGCCGTCAATCACTGAACACGCTTTGTGCGCAAAAGGTTGCGGCCAGCGTTCGCGCAGCGAGCGTGCTGGCTGACTCCGCTTTCCGCTGCTACAATGCAAGCCAGCCTATGGCTGACTGGAAACAGATTACCGCTCGCATCCGCCGCGCGCGCACCAGCAAGGATCCCGCGGGGCAACTTTCGAATCTCTACCAAAAGACGCGGGACGCGATGGTGGCGTTCGAACTGGCGAAATTTTTCGAGACCTCGGGTCAGAGCGTTGACGCGGCGAAATGGTATTCCACGGCAGCAGAGAGATTCCGCCGTGCCGATTGGAGAACCAAAGCGCAGGAAGCCGCAACCCGGCTTGGCACCCTTCCGAGCGAAATGTCGGCGGACACGACAACCCAGCCGGGGGACCAGTTTCATTTGACCCCGCCCCCCGTTGCGATCCCTGAACCAGGTTTGGGGTTGGAACAGAATCCGGAGGCGGTCGAATCGGCCGTGGCTGTAACCAGCGAGATCCAGCAAGCGGCGCAGAATGCTTCCGACGCGCCCGCGGGGGATGAAAAAAAGTCCCGTCGCCGCGGGCGACGGGGTGGCCGGAGCCGCCGGAAGGGCGGCGCGACGAAGGAAGCAACGGGCGCTGGCGTCCCGAATTCACCGGAAACGCCTGCGTCGCGCCGCGGATTGCCTCCGGCGGTTTTTCATAAGCCGGACGAGTTGACGCCTCCGCGAGTGACGCACAGCCGGGCGATTCCCAGTCTTCCGGTTGAGCCGATTGGCGAGCCGGGCGGGCCAAGTGTGAAAGGCCGTTATGGCGATCCTGGGCTTTCCTCGCGGATTTCCTTATTGGAGATGCAGTTCCGCAGATTGCTGACCTGCCCGCCCATAAAACTGGAGGAAGCGGACCGCGCCCCGGCGGGACCGGGCGTGTTTGTGCTAACGGATTCGGACCTCACGAGCTACTACTATGTGGAAGCATGCCAGACGCTGCGCATTGCGATCGGCAATCTCTTGCGCGGTGGCGCGAGCCGCCGTGGGGCGGATTCGATCAAGCCGCGCTTGGCCGAACATTTGGGAATTCCGGAAACGCGGGTCTCGAAGTATTTAGCGGAACACTGCGTGGTGCGGTGGCTCCAACTGGATGAAGGGGCGTCAAATTTTGCGCATTTTGTGATCGCGGTGCTTCGCCCGACCCTCAACGAGTAGGAAAACCCTCGCGCGAATTCAGCAGAAATCTTCCCCTCAAGTGCAAATTTGCGGGCGCTTCGGGGTGAGAGTAACCCCCTTTGCGGGGCCAAAAAATGACCGTTGGCTGCCCTAACTGACCGTTCGACCCCCCATTTTGACCATTCGGCGCAACCCGCTGGCGTCCACTCCCGGCAGCGGTCAAACTATACGTGTCCAAAGACTTATTGGATGTACCCGGTGTTCGTGGTACGGTTTCTAGGCACGCAAATTGAGCCCGGGGGCAGTCGTTTGGGCTCGGCTCCAACGATTGAGTGGGCTCGATCAAACTCAAAGGGTTAAGTGCAACTAATCATTTGAAAGAGAGGGTGGAGGTTTATGCCGAATCGAGTAGGCACGCAGATTCTTCGGACGATTGATTGGGCGGTTTGCAAAGCCGCCGCTGGAACTTTCAACACCATCCAGTTCTTCAACAAGCACAATCCGAACCCGTCGTTCACTCCGAAGTGGTCCGATAAGCCGCTCCTCAAGTCCTGGGAAAAAACCAAGCCCACGCTCGGCTGGCCCCGCCAGACCGATTCGCTCTGCCCGGATTGCGTCAAGGAGGCCCGCGAAGCCATCATCCACGGGACCAAGGATTGGCGCGACCTCATGAACGAAAAGGTCGGCGAGATCAAGGCGCAAATCATCGAGCGCGAGGGACAGATCTGGATGGTCAAGGATTGCCCCGTCCACGGTCATTTCGAAGACATGATGGCCGTGGATTCGAAATTCCTCGACTGGATCGAGAAGCAGTTCCCTGGCCGCGATATTCCCGCGCACAACGATGAAGACCTCCACAAGCACGGCTCGTCTACGGTGCGGTACGGCCGCGGGTCGGTGCTCACGGTTGACCTGACCAACCGCTGCAACATGATGTGCGACCCCTGCTTCATGGACGCCAACCAGGTCGGTTACGTGCATGAGCTGGGCTGGGAAGAGATTAAGGAAATCCTGGACAACGCACTGAGGATCAAGCCGCGCCGCCAGATGTCCGTGCAGTTCTCCGGCGGCGAGCCGACGATGAGCCCGTATTTCCTCGACGCCGTGGCCTACGCCCGCAAGATCGGCTACAACAGCGTCCAGGCCGCCACCAACGGGATCGAGTTTGCCAAGAGCAAGGAGTTCTGCAAGAAGGCGTTTGAAGCCGGGATGCGCTACGCCTACCTGCAGTTCGATGGTATCGGGAACGACGCCAACAGCCATCGCCAAGTCGGCAACCTCTTTGACGTCAAGCTTCGCGCCATCGAAAACATGCACGAAGCCGGCATCGAGATCGTTCTGGTCGTGACCATCGTCAATAACGTCAACAACGATCAGGTCGGCGCCATCGTGAAATTCGCGATGGAAAACCCCAAGAAAATCGCCTTCGTCAGCTTTCAGCCGGTTTCTTTCACCGGCCGCGACGAAGATATTACTCCGGAGCGCCGCCTCCGCCAGCGCTACACCCTCTCCCACCTCGCCCAGGATGTCAGCAGGCAGGTCGGCAAGGTCGAACCCACGCGCGACTGGTTCCCAATTTCCTTCGTCAGCACCTTTGCTGGCTTCTCGGACCTCGTTCACGGCCCCGAATCGCAGTGGGGCGCGCTCTCCTGCGGCTGCCACCCGAATTGCGGCGTGGGCACGGCCATGATGATCAACAAGGAGACCAAGGAGTGGGCGCCGGTCCCGCGCTTCCTGAATGCTCCCCAGCTCGTCAAGGACGTCACCGCCATCACGGACGCCGCGCGCGCCAAAGGTTTCTCCAACTTTATGATGGCCCTCGCGCTCCTGAAGAACTATCACCCGTTCCGGGGACCGAAGGGCTTGACGCTCTACGACCTGTTCAAGAAGTTCGACAAGACTTGGGCGCTCACCAAGGATTCCCATAAGAAATACGGCAGGACTTCGCCCGACCGCACCTATGAAGACGCCATGAAGCGCCGCCAGAGCGACCCGTGGAACTTCCTGTTCATCGCAGGGATGTGGTTCCAGGATCTGTTCAACTACGACTTCCGCCGCACGGAGATGTGCATCATTCCCTACGCCACGCAGCAGGGCGAAATTTCCTTCTGCGCGTACAACACCGGCATCGGCTGGCGCAAGATCATCGAAAACATGCACAAAAACGCGACCGTCGCCGAATGGTACAAGACCCACGGCAAGCATGAAATCTACGCCAAAGGCAAGAGCGTCAATCTGCAGAGTTACGAACACTCGCTGAAGATCGACGCCGAAGACGCCGCTCGCGTGCGGCACCTCGAGCACGATGTTCCGCTGACCGCGGCTGAAGAGGACCGCGCGCGCCGGAAGAAGGCTTACGAAGAGCAGGCCAAGGTTCGCGCGATTTACGAAGAGCTGGTGCTGAAGAAGCCCCAGCCCGCGGTCGTGCAGATCGGCACCGTCCAGGACATCGCCAAGGCCGTCCCGGCGAACTTTGCCAACGTGGGCTTACCCGCCGCGGCGGGCAAGCCCGTCACGATTGCTCCTGCGAACGGAAATGGCAACGGCGCGGCCGCCAAAACCCGCGAAAAGAGAGCAGAAGCCGTGGCCGGGGACTAAGCATCCTGTCCAACTCCGCAGCTTCCGACGGCCTTGGCTCCGCCAGGGCCGTCGCTTTCTCTGCTAGGGCTGGAAGGGGTCACCAGCCTGCTATAATTGCGTTCATATGCCGCTCGAGGTTTGACAATGCCAATTTACGAGTACATTTGTGAGGATTGCCAGACGCACTTCGAGAAGATCGTGTTGAACAAGACGCAGGAGATTGCCTGCCCAAAGTGCGCGGGGAAGAGAAACGCGATTCAACTGTCTGTTTTCAGCGCGGCGAACGGGTCGACCAACGGCGCTTCGGCCAAGTCATCCAGCGGATTTTCCGGAGGTGGCGGCGGAAGCTGCTGCGGTGGCGGTGGTTGCGGCTGCCATTGATTTCAGGAAAGCATCGAGAGGTCTCGGGCCCGCCGTAACCTGAAGGGCGTCGCGGCTCACCTCAGTTTGGGAACAACGACAGAGGATTTCCATGGCTCCCGCGAGATCAATCTTTACACGAAAAATTAATTTTCCGGTTCTTCAAAGAACTTGGCCGTAACAATCGCAAAGTGTGGATGGACGCGAATCGCGAACGTTACAGGCAAGTTGTCGTTCAACCCTTCCGCCACTTGCTGGAGGAGTTGGCGCCTGCTGTTCTGCAATTGGATTCTCGCTTTGACACTTCCGGCCGCACCGGCACGAATTTCTCGCGCATCAATCGGGATATTCGCTTCGCCAAAGACAAGACGCTCTACAAGACGCAGATGTATTTGAAGGTTTCCGTTCCCGCACCGGCGAAGCGTGAAACCGGCCAGCTCTACGTTGGCCTCACCGCGGACACGGTAACGGCGGGCTTCCGCATTTATTCCGGCGGCAAGCGCAAAGATTCCACGCTTGCCGTGGTCGCCGAGCCGCGCATCAACGCGGATCCCAATTGGGCCGCAAAACAAAAAAAGCGCCTAGGCCACCGTTACGAAAGCTACTGGTACACCATGGAAAAAGGTGAATGGACCAAGCACGACGGTTGGCCCGCCGCCGCGGACGATTGGAAGAAAATTCTTGCGTGGATCGTTCGCCGCAAACATTCGCCGGCCGCCGCCACCCGCCCATCGTTTCCAGCCGAGGCCACGAAAGTCTTCCACGACCTCTACCCGCTGCTGCGCTTCACTTCGCTCCCGGAGTGAAAGCTAAATCGCCGCCCAGAGGCGCAGCGCCACCAGGTTCCACGACCACAGAAAACCAGTGATGACGCAACAGGCGGAAGAGGCGAGCAGCGAGTGAATCCAAACGCCTCGGTGGATTTCGTCCCTGGGCACGCGAAGAACCAGGGCGAGGCCGAGGACGGATAAAATCGGAAAGGAAAAAGTTCCGAGGAAGATGCCCAGGGTCCAAAGGTTGAACGTGCCGATTTGGGGGCGATTCAGCTTCGAGAAACAAAGGGGCACGATCAAGAGCGCCAGCGTCGCAAGCAGCGGAGCCACGCGAACCCAGAGGTGACGCACATCCTTCATGGCGCCCACGAGTTTCAGGAAAATCCAGACGAGCGCAAAGGGAAGAGAAGTCAGCATGAAAAACAGGCAAAGGGCGAGGAGCGCGATGCGGAGGAGAGGAATGACGAGATAGCCGCGCTCACTGTAAGGGATTCCCTGGAGCCCGTTGCCGACCAGCGCCATGCCGCCGGATTCGTTTGTGAAAAAGATCGTAGTTCCTTCGGGTTCTTTCTCGCTGCGAAACAGGTTTTTGCCGACGCAGAGAAGCGGTTCAGGCTTACCGAACAAGCTGGAGCGCGTCAGCCGGCCGTTGATGACGCGGATGCGCGTGCCGCCCCTGAGGTCATCCAGAAATGCAAAGATCTGGTCTCGCGGCGCGCGCGGTGCGTAAAACCCCCTAAACTTCTTCAGCTCATTCACCGCTGGATTGATTGCAGCCTGCTGTGGCCTGGGAAAGTCTTTTGCAAGAAAATCGATCGCCAGGCGATTTGTGTCCATGAGCGCCCGGCCCGAGTTCGAGCTGTT
>QHYF01000384.1 GCA_003224075.1 Acidobacteriota bacterium | reverse complement strand
CCCGTATTGATGCCGTACGCCGTCGCTCCCGAAGCTACCACCCGCTCGACCACCGCGCGCGATGCGTTCATCCGTTCCATCGCCCCTCGTGCGAGTGAAACGTTTTGGCCGCGCAGGGCAGCGTCATAGAGCTGCTGAAATGTGAGGTCGTTGCCGCTCAGCGCGATGCTCATGCGTGACTCCGCTGCGGTTGAGGCGCCGCAATCGCGCTGAATACCGTGCGGTATTTTTGCGGCAGCATCTTGGGCCGGCCGTTGCTCCCGCAGATGACGTGCGTCGTTTCTCCGTTCGCGAGAACTTTGCCGTCCGCGTCGCGAATCACTTCATAGGAAAAACGGATGATGCGGTTTTTCGTTTCCTCGATGCGCGTCCGGATACGCAAAACTTCATCGTACTGCGCAGAGTGATGATATCGGCAGTGCACATCCGCTACGACGATGTGGCAATCGTCTTCCATTTCCATGCGCTTGTATTCGATCCCCAGCGCGCGAATCAGCTCGGCGCGCCCCACCTCGAACCAGACCAAATAGTTCGCGTGGTACACCACGCCCATCTGGTCCGTCTCGGCATAACGCACTCGTACGATCGCATCATGAAATTCAATCATTCTCATGTCGGTTATTTTTCTCGCTCGCCCTGCCACACTGGCTTGCGTTTCTCCAGAAACGATGCGAGGCCTTCTTTGAAGTCCGGCGTGCAACGAATGCGCGCGTTCTCCAAAATCGCACGCTCCAAATCGTGGTCCACGCCCGCCTCCGCCGAGGATACGAGCAGCCGCTTGGCGCGCGCCAGGCTGTTGGGGCTGGCTGCGATGAGGGTGTCCGCAAGCTCGTGCGCCCGCTCCATCAGGCGCTCGGCCGGAACAACCTCCGATACCAGGCCGAATTCCTTCGCCTCCGTCGCCTCAATGATGCGGCCGGTGAGCAGAAGATCGCGCGAGCGCTTTTCTCCGATCTGCCGCGTTAGAAACACGGAAACAATCGCAGGCAGAAAGCCGATCTTCACCTCCGTGTACCCGAACTTAGCTTCCGGTACGGCCAGCGTAAAATCGCACAGTGTCGCGATGCCGCAGCCTCCGGCGTAAGCCGCGCCGTTTACCGCGGCGATGAGCGGCCGCGGATAACTCCAGATGCGGCGAAACATTTTGGCAATTCGCCTCGAATCTTCCTGGTTCTCCGCGGGCGATTGCCGTGCGATGGCCGACAGCATGTCCAAATCCATGCCTGCGCTGAACGCTTTTCCGCTCCCGGTCACAATGGCCACGCGCGCATGGCTCTTTTCGATGTGGTCGAGTGCGGTTTGAAGTTCCGCCATCATTTGCGTGGAAATCGCGTTGCGCTTTTCCGGCCGGTTCAGCGTGAGGGTGGCGAGGTTTCCGGTGATGTCCAGAAGAAGTGTTGAATACATGTGGTGAAACACCTCCTCAATTAACAAGTGGGGCGTGCGCATACTTCGCGCGAATCTCGTTGGTCATTTCGAGCGCCTTGGTTAATCGCGCCGGATCTATTCCCGGATCAGCGCCGGTTTTCCGCAGCGCCGCGAGGACGTCTTCCGTCGCGATGTTCCCAACCAGATTGTCTCCCGCAAAAGGACATCCGCCAAGCCCGGTCAGCGCGCTGTCGAACCTCCGGCAACCGGCCTCGTAGGCCGCGAGAATTTTTTCCTCGGCATTCTCGGGCCGGCTGTGCAGGTGCACGCCCAGCTCGATTCCTGCGACGTGATTCTTTACCTGCCGATAAAGGTCGCCGACGAGTTGCGGTGAAGCGGTGCCCACCGTGTCCGCCAGCGAAACGGTCCGCACGCGAATGTCTTTCAGCCATTCGAGGGTGTCCGCTACGATCTCCGGGCCCCATGGTTCATCGTAAGGGTTTCCAAACGCCATGGAAATGTAAACCACGAGCCCGCGATTCGCCGCTGCCGTTTCTTTCTTCAACTTTTCGGCCAGGTTCCGCGATTCTTCGCGAGTCATGTTGGCATTCGCGCGCCGAAAATACGCGGAAATCGAATACGGATACCCGATCGTCGTCACTCCCGGCGTCGCCAGCGCCCGCTCCAGTCCTTTTTCGTTCACAACGATTCCGATAATCTCCGGCGCCGCCGCGGTAGCGCCGGCATCTTGCCGGCCATCCTGCAATCCCGGGCTTTGGCTCAGCGAAGTGTTTAGCTTGCTCATCACCTCTTCGCTGTCCGCCATCTGCCTCACATGCTTCGGCGAAACAAAACTCACCGCGTCAATGTGCCGGAATCCCGCGAGAACGAGTTCTTTCATATACTCGGCTTTGTATTCGGTAGGAATGAAATCCTGCAATCCCTGCCACGCATCCCTCGGGCACTCGATGAGTTCAACGCGTTCCATTTGTCTTCGGTGCGCTGCGTAAGAGGTCTATAGTCAACAGTTAACAGTCAACACTTGAGAAAGATCCTCATCACCGTGGTTCAACCTTTTTACGGAGGTTGAATAGCATTCGTGAGATCTCGGAGATTTCTTTGAACGCAGGCGCGACCTGTATCGCTGTAGTGTAGCCAAGATCTCTGCTGACCATCAAAAGATATTCGGTCTC
>QHYF01000383.1 GCA_003224075.1 Acidobacteriota bacterium | reverse complement strand
CCATCGCGCTCCTCACAGCATTGCAATTCGAGAGGACCCCTTTGGGTTTTGCGCCGTTGATTATCGCGGTCGTCGGCTTTGCTAGCCTCATTCTCAATAACCTACCGCGTACCGTGTTGATAAACGCGATTGCTCTCATCGTGGTCGTTGTTCTGACGCCCCGCGGAAATACGAGAGAAATACTCGACGGACGCCTGTCCGCGCGCGCCGCTCCCGCGGCCGCAGCGATGATTTGGAAGGAGTATTCTCCCGAACGGTCGTCAACCTACAAACTCCGGCGGTCATTCCACTACAGCTTGAACTTTTATTTTCACCGAGAACTTCCGGGATGGTCGCCGGCACAGGCTCAGCCTGGCTGGGTCTATGCTCCAGCTCGGGAGATTAGTGCATTACGAGATCTCGGCCTAAACTGCCCGTTCAATGCCCTTGGGCATGCGGTAATTGTCTGCGAAGATCCTGGCTCAGTGAATCGCCGTCCCCCTAGCGGGCAGCCGCAGTAGAAAGAACGACACCACGCGGTTTTCATATTGGCGCTTGTCTTCGTCACCCAGGCTCACAAAATTCCCGTGCGCGATGACTGCTTGTTCGCGCGGCTCGGGCGCCTTGATAAACATCTGCCGGGTAATCTCCGCGAGCTCCGGATCATCCTGCGCCTGAATGAACAGCGCCGGGACACTGGCCAGCGTCGTCAGCTTCGTCGAAAGTGGTGGATCCTGGCGATGCGCGTAGTTCAGCCACTGAAAACTCGTCTCGGCGGAGCGCACCATGAGCGGAAAAGTGCTCAGGCCGTTGCGCTCCACGCCCACTTTCACCATTTGCTTTGGCTCGTCATAAACCGAATCCAGCACGAGCGCGCGAATCCGCTTGTCATTTTCCGCTTCGCGCAGTGCCGCGTAAGCGCCTAGGTTGTAGCCCCATAACCCAAAACGCGCCGCGTCCACGTCGTTTCGCACCGCCAGGACGTCAATCGCGGCCCGCACTTCATCGGCTTCGCTATATCCAAACGTGGTAATCCCGGGGTTTGCCCCGTGCGCGGCAAAATCAAAAACGAACACGTTGTACTGGTGGTCTTGTAAGGCGGAAACCAGCGTCAGCAGCTCGCCGCGGCTCGATTCATATCCATGGCACAAAACAATCGTCGGCGCGCCCCGCAGCCCGGGGAAAAACCACCCTTCCCTCTTCCCCAGCCCCGGCACCGAGAAACCCACGATCTCCGGCCGGCCGGGAAAACTTTCCATGCTGATATCGGTGCTGGTCCGTTGCGGCTTCACGATGCGGTAGACGAGAAATCCCGCGATTGCTGTGGTTGCCAGCACGGCGAAAAAGGCCACGGCCAGCAAGGCCGTCAGTATCTTGGTGTACCAGCGGGACGGATAGCGGAGTTCGTAGAGGATGCGCATTCGTCGTCTGGGCAACTGGGCTGGCGGTAGACGCCGCTCTTTTATTCCTCACAACACAAGCACAATGTTTGAAATCCTAGCACATCTCCAACTTCCCACCTGATGAACCCCTTTCTTCTGTGTCGGACTTGTATCCCCTTGCGCGCGCCCCTTGAGTCGAGGTCCCGCCCGAATCGGATATGATAGAAATGGCAGCGCAGGGGCCGCGCCGCTTTCCGCCCGCCCATGAACATCGTTGACTTGCGACAGACTACCGTCCGTCAGATTGAGCCGCTTCTCGAAGAGGAAGCCCGGCACTGGCGCGACGAGCTCCATTGGGACTATCGCGGTGCGCTCGAACTCATCAAGCGCTTCCTCGACGCCCACGCGCTCGCCGGATGTGTGGCCTTTGAAAATGGCTCGGCGGCCGGCTATTCCTTCTACGTTCTCGAGGAGCAAAAAGGCTTGATCGGCGGCCTCTACGTCTCGTCCAAATTCCCGCAGGCTTCCATCGGCCGGCGCCTCCTTGAAGAGATGCTCTTCTCCATGCGCGCGATTCCGCATCTGGCGCGCATTGAAGCCCAGCTCATGCCTTTCAGCGGCCCCGTGGACTCGCCGTTGCTCGACCAGGGCTTTCACCTTTACACGCGCCAGTTCATGCTCCTCGATCTCCAGAAAATGTCGGAGCCCAAGCCTGGCGCCTCCAATGGCATGCGTCTCACGCGTTGGAACGACCGCTACTTCGAGCCTTGCGCCAAATTGATCTATCTGGCTTACGCGAATCACGTCGATGGCGAGATCAACGACCAGTACCGCAGCCGCGCCGGGGCCCTGAAATTCCTGAAGAACATCATCCTGCTCCCCGGCTGCGGCCAGTTTGTGCCGGGCGCATCCTTCGTCCTCCACCAGCCCAGCTGCGACGAACTCGTCGCCGCCGTCCTCACCAGCGAGGTTTCGCCCGGCGTCGGCCACACCACGCAAATCTGCGTCCTGCCGGGCTATCAAGGACACGGTCTCGGCCGCATGCTCATGCAGACTTCCGCCGAAACTCTCCGCTCCATGAAATTCAGGGAATTAACTCTTACCGTGACGGCCGAAAACCGCACCGCTGTCCAGCTCTACGAAAAACTCGGCTTCCACACCATCAAATCCTTCACCGCTGGCGTCTGGCCCCGCTGAACACGATATTGATTTT
>QHYF01000387.1 GCA_003224075.1 Acidobacteriota bacterium | reverse complement strand
CGCCCCGCGAGTCTGGCTGACGCAGTCGCCGGAGTTCATCCTAAACTCGTCGTTGATCCGGGGACCGAAAAAGAACTTGCGGAAGTTTTGCGGCTTTCCAATGAAGCAGGTTTGGCGGTCATCCCTCGTGGCGGTGGCACGAAACTTGGCTGGGGAAATCCGCCATCGCGTGCGGACTTGATTTTGTCGACCGCGCGGCTCGACGAAATCATCGAACATGCGTGGGCTGACCTTACTGTTACCGTCCAAGCCGGCTGCACCATCCAGAGATTGCAGGAAACCCTCGCGCAACACGGCCAGCGGCTTGCGCTCGATCCCTTGTGGCCAGAAAAAACTACCGTCGGCGGCGTCCTGTCCGCGAACGACAGCGGCGGACTCCGTTTGCGTTTTGGCGCGCTCCGTGACCTTGTCATTGGCGTTACCATTGCCCTTCCGGACGGCACGCTCGCCAGCAGCGGCGGCAAGGTCGTGAAGAACGTCGCCGGTTACGACCTTCCGAAGCTCGTCACAGGAGCCCTTGGCACGCTCGGCGTTATCACTCGCGCCGTCTTCCGTCTCCACCCTCTTCCACGCAACGCCGTGTCTCTTTCCGTCCCTACCTCCCACGTCGATGAGACACAACGGTTCGTGCACGCCGTCCAAGACTCGAAACTCGCACATGCCGCTCTCCAGTCGAGGTTCTCGGGCGAGACCCAGCCAATTTCTGACATCCTCTTCGAAGGTACAGAGGTGGGCCTAGCCGCCCAGGAGACGCAATTGCGAAATCTCTCTGGACTACCAAGTCTTTCAAAGACACCCGCATCCGTATGGACCGCACGCCAGGACCTATGGGGGTTTTCCGACCCGGAGAGCGCGGCAATCGCGAAGGTCAGCATCTTACCGGCGAACTTGGCGCGCATGATCGGGCTATTCGAACGCACTGCCAATGGCTCTCAGCTCAGGTGGAGAGCGCTCGTGTATGCAACGGGGATCGGATGGCTCCGGCTGGAGGGCGCGGTTGAACCCTTGCATCGTGCCCTCAGCGTCTTGCGACGCGAACTGGAAGGCCAGGGCGGTTCCTTGGTTGTTCTCCACCGCCCTGAAAAAATGCACGAGTTCGATGCCTGGGGTAGTGCCGGTGATTCCCTTCCTTTGCAGCGTGCCGTGAAGCAACGGCTCGACCCAAAGAGCACGCTGAATCCGGGCCGGTTTGTGGGGGGAATTTAATGGCCGATTCGATCGCAGACACGGCTCGCGCCAGCGCCTTCGACCCGTTTCACCCACCTTCGACTGAAATTATTGACAAATGCGTGCACTGCGGCTTTTGTCTCCCGGTGTGTCCCACTTATGTGATGTGGGGAGAGGAGATGGATTCGCCCCGCGGCCGAATTTACCTCATGAAACTCGCGGGCGATGGCGTTGCGAAGATGAATTCGAAATGGGTTAGCCACTTCGATAGCTGCCTCGGCTGCATGGCGTGCATGACTGCTTGTCCTTCTGGCGTGGACTACGGAAAACTCATCGAGGCCACGCGTGCGCAAATCGAACGAAACACCGAACGCTCGCCCGTCGAGAAACTCCATCGACGCCTGGTGTTGGAAACCTTCACCCGGCCCAATCGCCTGCGATTAATGCGATTGCCCCTGCTTGCCTACCAGAAGTCAGGATTGCAGGCCATTGTGCGCGGCTCCGGCCTGCTGAAGTTGCTCCCCAAAAGGATGCAATCGATAGAAGCATTGCTTCCCAAGCTCGGGGCGAGGGAGGCAGTTCCGGAGGTTACGCCAGCCATCGGGGCCAAGCGCCGTCGTGTTGGTTTGCTTTTGGGCTGTGTGCAACGCGAGTTTTTCCCGCAAGTCAATGCCGCCACGGCACGCGTCCTCGCCGCGGAAGGCTGTGAAGTCGTCGCGCCGCAGGACCAACCCTGCTGTGGTGCGCTGCTGGTGCACGCAGGTGAAGAGGCCGCAGCAGTGGAGCTTGCGAAAAAGATGATTGACGCCTTCGAGCGCGCAAACGTTGAAACCATCGTAACAAACGCTGCCGGATGTGGCTCGAATGTCAAGGAATACGGCCACCTTTTGCGCGATGATCCTGAATACGCGGATCGCGCCAAACAATTCGCTGCAAAGTGCAAAGACATAAGCGAATTCCTTGGCGAACTCGAACCGCATGCCCGGCGCAGTCCTTTAAGATTACGCGTGGCCTACCACGATTCGTGCCACCTGCAGCACGCACAGGGCGTGCGCTCCCAACCTCGCGCCTTGCTTGCGAACATCCCTGGGCTGGACCTTGCTGAGATTCCTGAGCCTGCCATCTGCTGTGGCTCCGCCGGAATCTACAACCTTGTCCAGCCGGATGCTGCAAGATCGCTTGGCGATCGCAAGGCGCAGCTCATCACTCCACTGAACCCCGACGCCGTCATTACCGGAAATCCCGGATGCGTGTTGCAACTGCAATCTGCGCTTGCCCGCGCCGGAAAGAAAACTCCGGTGCTGCACACGATTCAGCTCCTGGATGCATCCATCCGCGGCCAATCCGTCGATTCTCTCTACAAATAATCGCCAACGGTTACATTGAAATCGG
>QHYF01000382.1 GCA_003224075.1 Acidobacteriota bacterium | reverse complement strand
CAGAAGGCACGTCGGTGATTACGGAAACAATTTTTGAGAACCGCTACCTGCATGCGAACGAGATGGTGCGCATGGGCGCGAATATTTCCGTGGATGGACGGAAAGCCGTGGTGCGCGGGCCGGCGCGATTGTCTGGTACGACGGTGCAGGCTTCGGATTTGCGGGCGAGCGCGGGGCTGGTGCTGGCGGGACTGGTGGCGAGCGGCGAGACGATCATTGACCGCGTGTATCACATCGATCGCGGGTACGAAGGGATTGTGGAGAAGTTGAGGAGCGTGGGCGCGGATATCGAGCGACTACACGCTCATGGCGTGTAGTTCCCTTCCTGACGGCAAACCCTGGTTGATTCTGGTACAATCTGCGGCACGTTTCTGGCGCATAATTTTTGGGCTGCGCTGCTGGAGCGGAGGAGAACGGCCATGGCGAACACGAATTCAAGCGCGAGCGCAAAGAGCGTGAGTTTGCTGGCGCGGATGGATGCGGTGATTGCGGAGAAGAGTTTGCTGAAGCATCCGTTTTATCAGGATTGGCAAGCGGGGAAACTGAGCCGCGAGTCGCTGCAACTTTATGCGGCGCAGTATTACCGGCACGTGGAGGCGTTCCCAGGGCACCTGCGGGTGCTGGCGGCGCGGACAGAAGGCCCGCTGCAGGGGTTGATCCGGGAGAACCTGGCGGAGGAAGAGAATCCAACGGGGCCGCATCCGAAGCTGTGGCGGGATTTTGCGGCGGCGGTGGGAGTAGGCGAAGATGACATTACGTGCTGCCCCGCTCTGCCGGGGACGCAGGCCGTGGTGCAAAAGTTCCGCGAGATTTCCGGGGACCGGCCAGTTGCGGAAGCGGTGGCGGCGCTGTACGCGTATGAATCGCAGGTACCGGAGATTGCAGCGACAAAGGTCGACGGGTTGAAAAAGTTTTACGGCGTGACGCAGGCGGAAGCGCTCGCATATTTCGCCGTGCACGAGGAAACGGACAAGGCGCATCGGGCGGCGTGGCGCGCGTGGCTGGAAGAGCACGCGAGCGGAGATGAAGAAGAGATTCTGAGGACAACGAATGAAGCGCTCGACGCGCTGTGGGGCGCTCTGGATGCGGTGCATTGCGAGAAAGAAGAAGTAAGGAAGTAAAGAGCTAACGATGTAAGGAAAAGATGATGCGGAGACGCCGCGACCGCGATCGGGGCAGGGGCCGCATACAGAGATTTGCAGAGAAGAAATGGAAAAGGCCCCCGACAAAATCGGGGGCCTTTTGAATTGATGGAGCGAGTCGAGATTATTCGTGGGAGCCGGAGTCGCCTCCGGAGCCGCCTTGGGAAGAGCCGGGATTGTGGGATACGCCACCTGCGGCGGCTTTCTGCTGCTTTTCGCGGGCTTCGCGGATGAGCGCCTTGCGCGAGAGGCGAACCTTGTTGCCCTCGATGGAGAGAACCTTGACGAGGACCTGGTCGCCGAGTTTCAGCTCATCGCGAACGTCGCGGATGCGATGCTCGGAGATTTCGCTGATGTGCAGGAGGCCGTCGGTGCCGGGGAAGAGTTCGACAAAGGCGCCGAATTCCGCGAGGCGCACCACCTTGCCCAGGTAGGTCTTGCCGACTTCGGCGCTGGCGGTGACGTCGCGGACCATTTGCAGGGCCGCATCGCCGCCGGCTCCGCTAGTGGAGAAGATGTGCACGGTGCCGTCTTCGAGGACGTCGATCTTGACGCCGGTGTGCAGTTTGAAAAGTCGCGGCGCGTAAGCGGAAATTTGCGTGCGCGGCGCGCTGAGAGTTTTTTCCATGGTGTCGAGAATCTGAAGGCGTGCTTTTTTCGCTTGCGCGAGGGCCTCGCGCATCATGGCGATGCTGATGCCGAGGACCTTGATGTCCATCTGAAGCGCGGTGATGCCGTTACGCGTGCCGGCGACTTTGAAGTCCATGTCGCCATAGTGGTCTTCAGCGCCGGCGATGTCCGTGAGGATGGAATACTTGTGGTTCTCACCCACGACGAGGCCCATGGCGATACCCGCGCAGGCGGCCTTCATCGGGACACCGGCATCCATCAGAGCGAGTGAGCCGCCGCAGACAGTGGCCATCGAAGAAGAACCGTTGGATTCCAGGATGTCGGAAACGAGGCGCATGGCGTAAGGGAAGTCCGCTTCGGCGGGAAGCAAATTCACGAGAGAGCGTTCGGCGAGAGCGCCGTGACCAATTTCGCGGCGGCCCGGGCCGCGCAAGAATTTTACTTCGCCAACGCTGAACGGCGGGAAATTATAGTGCAGCATGAAGCGCTTGAACTGGTCCTGCTCGAAGAGCAGGTCGAGGCGCTGCATGTCTTCCTTGGTGCCGAGAGTGAGAGTGGCGAGCGCCTGAGTTTCGCCGCGGGTGAAGAGAGCGGAACCGTGGACGCGCGGGAGCAAGCCGACTTCGCAGGTGATCTGGCGAATCTGATCGAAGGCGCGCCCATCGGGGCGGCGGCGGGCATTGAGAACGTCATCGCGGAAGATATTTTCGCGCAGGCGCTCAAACGCGCGCTTGCTGAGGGTGCGCTTCTCGTCCATCTCCTTCTTTGGCTCTTCGGGAATCGTCGCGATGATCTCTTCCTTGAGCGCATCGACGAGGTGATAGCTTTCCTTCTTGGGATGTTTTTCGGTGTTGAGCGCGTCGTGGAGCTTGTCGCCGTACTTTTTCTGAAGCTCCTTGTAGATGGCTTCATCGAAGGGCAGCGGTTCGACGACAACTTTTTTGGGCTTGAGCTCCGCGTAAAGCTGCTTGATGGCGCCAACGATCTTCTTGATTTGCGCGTGGCCGAAATCGATAGCGTCGGCGACGGTTTCTTCAGAAACTTCGAGCGCACCGGATTCGACCATGACGATGGCTTCTTCCGTGCCGGCAATGACAATGTTCAGGAGGCTCTTCTTCTGATCGGCAACGGTGGGGTTGGCGACGAGCTGGCCATCGAGCAGGCCGATCCGGACACAGGCAACGGGCTTCTCGAAAGGCAGGTCGGAGCAATAGCAGGCGGCAGAGGCTCCGGTGACGGCGATGACATCGGGATCGTTGTCGCTGTCGGCGGAGAGCACCATGCTGACAATCTGGGTTTCATTGCGCCAGGCTTCGGGGAAGAGCGGCCGCAGCGGACGGTCGATCAGGCGGGAGGTGAGAATTTCCTTTTCGGAGGGGCGGCCTTCGCGCTTGAAGAAGCCACCCGGGATTTTGCCCGCAGAATAAGTATTCTCGCGGTAGTCGACAGTGAGGGGAAGGAAATCGCGATCATTTGCGATCGGGGCCATGCAAGCTGTGGTGAGCACGACCGTGTCGCCGTAGCGCGCCACAATGGCGCCGTTGGCCTGTTTCGCAATTTTTCCGGTTTCGAGAATCAGAGGGCGCCCGCCGACTTCGACCGTGACGCGATGTGGTGCGGGAGTATTTGTATTTTCAGACATAATCAGTTCCTTTGGCTCCGCCTTTGGGCGGCAGCATTTTCATGTGCAGGGAATCTGTCCCTGCCTCCAATCGGCTGTCCCCGACAGGGCCGGGCGCCGTTGCGAAGAAAAGAAGCGAGAACACTCGAGGAGTTAAGAAAGACGAGCCGGACTACACCACGAGAAACTCCGGCACTACTTCGGCCGGATGCCTGACGACAGACTCCGCGGGGAATTTGTCACTTCGTAAGAACGCAGTGGATATCGTCCTGTTTCAAAGAAAACGGCAGGGCGATTACTTGCGCAGGCTAAGACGTTCAACAATCTCGCGGTACCGATCCGGGTCGCGGCGGTTGAGATAGTCCAGCAAACGGCGGCGCTTGTTGACCATCATGATCAAACCGCGCCGGGATGCATGGTCCTTCACGTGGGACTTGAGATGCGTGGTCAGATAGTTGATCCTCTCGCTGAGAAGCGCAATCTGCACTTCGGGCGAGCCTGTATCCTTGACGTGCGTCCGGAATTGTTCGATCAACACTGCTTTCGGTGCGCTCAAGTGCCCCTCTCCGTCGTCCCCTAAATTTTTCCTCTTCTCTTCGACAGAATCAGGCTAACACAACTGTCTTTCGTGTGTAAAGCAATGTCACAAGCAGGAGTACGGCAAAACACTTTGTGCAGTGAGCGTGCCTTGACCCTGGTTCACGACGCGATACAAGCATCAGCCCTTGGCGAGGTCCTTGATCTGCTTCGCCAGTTTCTCGATCTGCTGGGCCTTTTTCACGACCGACAAAGGGAGGGTGGATGTCGCGTCTGTTTTTTCAACCTCTTGCTTGAGTTCAGAGGCCATGTCAAGGAGTTTCGCGACATCAGCTCGAAGCTTTTTCTGGTTCGCCTGCTCGATGGCCTTCGGGTCCAATGTGCTCGGTTCGTCCAGGCCGGGAGGAATGTTGGGGTCG
>QHYF01000083.1 GCA_003224075.1 Acidobacteriota bacterium | reverse complement strand
GTAAGCGTTTTTCATCTCACGCACCAAATCAAAGTAACGAGCGGAAGCGGCCATAGCGCAGGGAGTCTACTCCTCGCGCGCCGCCCGGCTCTCCCCCCAGCCGGGCGGCGATCTCCTTCCGCCTCTTCGGGCTCACACACTTCAATTCCACTAGGGGGATACGATGTGAGTAGGCTCTTCCATTGCTCTCCTGATGCTTGACAGAATCTTTATTAGTGTGATACTGACACACACAAATCGGGCCAGCCGTCATACACAAGAACCTTCCCTCAGACCCGATCCTACGAGGTGCATGCCGTGGCTAAAGAAAGTGTACACAAGAAGTTGGAGCGCGTTCGTCCGCCCCGCGTTCATGTGACTTACGATGTGGAAGTGGGCGACGCCATTGAAGTGAAGGAACTCCCATTTGTAATGGGAGTGATGGCCGACCTCAGCGGCCAGCCAAGGGAGCCTTTGGCGCGAATGAAAGACCGGCGATTTGTGGAGATCACGCCGGATAATTTTGACAGCGTCCTGGAGAGCTTTAAGCCGCACGTTTCCTTCGCCGTCGATAACAAGCTGAGCGAAGATCCGAATGCTGGCCAGCTCAAAGTCGACCTGGACTTCAAGAGTCTGGACGACTTCGAACCAACGCAAGTGGCCAAGCAGGTGAAACCCTTAAAGGAACTGCTTGATCTGCGCACAAAGTTGAGCGACCTGCGTGGTGCTTTGCAGGGCAACGACAAGCTGGATGAATTGCTCATGGACGCTGCGGGCAGTACGGAGAAGCTCGACCGCCTGAAGAAGGAATTAGGCAAGGAAAAGGACAAGGGGACCTCCGATGAATAAGCCGGAACAAGCAGCAGCAACCGCGCAAGCCGCCGCCAAGGCCGCCGAAGGCAGCTTGCTGGATAAGATTGTTGAAGAAGGAAGATTCGGCCGCGAGGCAACTTCCCGCGAACGCGGGAAAGACATGGTCAAGGAGTTCATCGCCCAAGTTGTTGCGGGGGAGATGACCCTTTCGCGCGACGCCGACGCGACGATCAACGCTCGTATCGCGCAGGTCGATCACCTCATTTCTTTGCAACTCAATGAAGTTCTGCACCATCCGGCCCTTCAGAAGCTGGAAGCGACCTGGCGTGGCTTGAAATATCTGCTCGACCAGAGCGAGACCAGCTCACAGCTCAAGGTTCGCGTTCTCAATGTGAGCAAGAAGGAAATCCTGCGCGATTTGCAGCGCGCTCCGGAGTTCGATCAGAGCACTCTGTTCAAGAAAGTCTATGAAGAGGAATTCGGGGTATTCGGTGGTGAGCCGTTTGGGGCCTTGATCGGGGATTATGAGTTCAGCCGGCACCCCGAAGACATCGAACTGCTCGAGAAAATTTCTCAGGTTGCTGCGGGCGCCCACGCTCCGTTTCTTACCGCCGCGTCCGCTGAGCTCATGAATCTGGAGAACTTCACGCAGTTGGGCGAACCTCGCGACATCGGCAAGATTTTCGACAGCACCGAATTCGCAAAATGGAAGTCTTTCCGCGCCAGTGAGGATTCCAAGTACGTGGGCCTGGCTCTGCCGCACATTCTCATGCGCTTGCCGTATGGAAGGGATACCAAGCCCGTTGATGAATTTGGCTACGAGGAAAATGTTGACGGGTCGGATCACTCCAAGTACCTCTGGGGCAATGCCGCTTATGCCTTGGGCGCGAGACTAACGACTGCCTTCGCGAAATATGGCTGGTGCGCAGCCATCCGGGGTGTGGAGGGAGGCGGCCTGGTCGAAGGTTTGCCCGCACACACCTTCCACACGGACGAGGGTGACGTGGCGTTGAAGTGTCCGACGGAGATCGCCATCACCGACCGTCGCGAGAAGGAACTCGCGGATCAGGGTTTTATCCCGCTCGTTCATTGCAAAGGCACGGATTACGCGGCTTTCTTTAGCGTACAGTCCGCCAACAAACCGAAGAAATACGACAAAGCCGAAGCGAACGCCAACGCGCGCTTGTCCTCACAGCTTCCCTACATGCTCGCAATCTCCCGCTTCGCCCACTACTTGAAGTCCATCATGCGGGACAAAATTGGCGGATTCATGTCCCGCATCGAATGCGAGGCGTTTCTCAACAAATGGATCATGCAGTACGTTACCGAGGATGATCAGGCAAGTGCTTCGACGAAGGCGCAATATCCGCTGAGGAATGCCAAGGTTGAAGTGACGGAGATTGCCGGCAAGCCGGGTGCGTACCGGGCGATCGCGTTTCTGCGCCCGCACTTCCAGCTTGACGAATTAACGGTTTCGCTGCGGTTGGTTGCGGATTTGCCGCAGGCCGCGAAGTAGCTGGGTTCCCGTTTTTTTTTTGGCCCCCTATTGAGCTCCACGTCTTGCGCCTGCATGCGCTGGTGCAGGTTTGGGAGAGTGAAGGTCAAGAGGAGGCAGGTTTCCAAATTATTTGAATCGGAGGCAAGCATATGGCGGGTTTTGCAACAGGAATGGGTTCGCATGCAGACATGTTTCTGAAGATCGACGGAATCGAAGGGGAAAGTACAGACCATGCTCACAAAGGTGAGATTGAGCTTCTGGGCTTTTCCATCGGCGCAACTCAACCGGCATCATCAGGCATCGGCGGTGGCGGTGGCGTTGGTAAAGTGCAGCTTCAGGATTTTCATTTCACCAAGCACCACGACAAAGCCAGTCCAAAGCTATTCGAAGCGTGCTGCACCGGCAAGCACACGCCCAAGGTCACCTTGACCTGCCGGAAGGCCGGAGGCTCGCAGCAGGAGTTCCTGAAATGGACCTTGTCGGAAGTCCTTATTTCTTCGGTCCAATTCTCGGGTTCGGGGGGAGACACGCTGCCGACCGACAGCTGTACGTGCAGTTTTGCGAAGATCGAACACGAGTACAAGCCCCAGGATGAAAAGGGAAATCTCGGCGGCGTGGTCAAGGCTGGCTGGGACCTCTCGAAGAATCAAAAGGTCTAGTTGCTGCCCCGATTTTGCCTTAAATGATGGCATGGCCGGTCCCTTGACTGGCCATGCTAATACCTTCTGCGCGGCGTGCCGATCGCAATGGACGCGTGCCGGTGAATTGTCTCATGACCGTTCAACAACTGTTCCAATCCGGGCGACTCGATGAAGCGCTCAAGGCGCTCACCGCTGAGGTGCGCGACAACCCCACCGATCCGAAACGGCGAACTTTCCTCTTCGAATTGCTTTGCTTTGCGGGCGAGTATGCGCGTGCGGAAAAGCAGCTCGATGTCTTGTCTCAGGGCGGCCCGCAATCCGAGATGGGCGCTCTCTTTTACCGCGGGGCTCTGGCGGCAGAGAAGACGCGCCATGACATGTTCGAGAAGCAAGACTATCCGAAGCCGGTGGCTGATGGATCAGGACTCAGGGTCACCGGAACGATTAACGGAAAGCCATTTCACAACCTTGCGGATTCGGATCATCGCATTGGAACAAACTTGGAAGTTTTCGTAGCCGGCAGTTATCTCTGGATTCCATTTTCCCTTTTGTCTTCGATCCATATCCAGCCTCCAAAAAGGTTGCGTGATTTGCTTTGGCTCCCCGCCTCGGTGCGCACATCGGCGGCATTTCAAGGGCGGGAACTGGGCGAAGTGCTTCTTCCTGCTCTCAATCCCTTTTCCTGGCGAAGCGCGGATCCTGCGATCAGATTGGGCAGGGCAACGGCTTGGGAAGTGGAAGGAAGCGAAGAAGCGGTACCCAAGGGGCAGAAATTGCTCCTCGCGGACGACGAAGAATGGCCGCTCCTGGAATTGCGCGACATTGAGTTTGTGGTTGCGCAGGCGGCCTCTTAAGTTACGGCCATGCCCCTACCTGAAGGCTTACTGCACCCCATCCCCGGGGAAAATCCCAGCGGTCAGAACCTGCGCTACGATCCGGTATACGATAAAATTCGCGAAGCCCGCCGCGCTGAGGAAGAGCTCCAGCTTTCCGAGGAAGCCTCCAAGAAAGACGTTTGGGCGCGTGCCATTAAGAAGGCCGATTTTGTCCAAGTCCTCAAACTCTCCACGGAAGCTCTCTCCAAAAGAACCAAGGACCTGCAGATCGCAGCCTGGTTGACGGAAGCTCTGCTAGTGCAAGAGAAAATCGCCGGCCTGACTCAGGGTATCAACCTCATCCGCGGCCTGCTCGAGAATTTCTGGGACACTCTTTACCCCGAGATCGAAGACGGCGATCTCGAAATGCGCTTTGGCCCGATCGAGTGGGTTGGCGCCCGGCTTGATACACAGGTTCGCAGAGTTCCTCTCACCAAAAATAAGCTCGATTGGTTCAAGTTTCAGGAATCGCGCCGCATCGGTTACGAGGCTGACGCACAGGGCAACGATGCAAAAATGGCGGCGCGCCAGGCGGCGATCGAGGAAAAGAAATGCACCGGCGAAGAGTTCGATGAGGCAGCAAGAAACACGGGCGAGTCTTACTACCGCCAACTCACGGCGGACCTAGCCGCAGCAGTTGAATCGGTCAACGCCCTTGAAACGCTCTGCGATGAAAAGTTCGGCCGTGAGGCTCCCAACTTCGCGAACCTGAAGAAAGCCCTTGAGGATCTTCAAGACACCGTCCGGGAGTTTTGGAAGCCGGCGGAAGAGAAAGGACCAGAGGGTGAAGTCGCGACGGCGGAAGCAGAGGCGGTGTTTTCCAACCAGGGAGTCACGGCCGCCGCAGCCCCCGCGCGCAAGCGGGCAGTCGCATCGGAAGAACCGGCAGATTCCGAAGACGCTGTGCGCCGAATGGTTGCTCTGGCGCGCTATTTCCGTGTTGCAAATGCGGCCAACCCAGTGCCTTACATGGTTCTGCGTGGGCTGCGCTGGGGCGAACTGCGTGCCAATGGTCCCTCTCTGGATGGTGCGTTACTTGAGCCTCCGCCCAGCGAAACTCGGCAGACATTGAAAAAACTCGCTCTCGAAGGCCAATGGAGCGAGTTGCTCGAAGGTGCGGAAGCTGCCATGAGCCTGCCCTGTGGCAGAGGCTGGCTCGATTTGCAGCGCTATACAGTCCGCGCCTGCGAAGGTCTGGGCTATGAAGCGGTCGCCGCTGCGGTGCGTGCTGGATTGCGCTCACTCCTTGGGGATTATCCAGATCTAGCATCCGCATCGCTTTCCGACGATACACCGGCGGCCAACAATGAGACGCAAGCATGGATTCGTGAGAGTATTTTGCTTCCACCGCCCACCTCGCCGGAACCGGAGATCGTGGTCACGCCGCCCGCGGTCGGCATTGCGGCTGTCGCAGGCAATGGCAGCGCATCACCCGACGTGCTGCAGCTTGCCCAGCAAGCTGCGCGCGAGGGACGCATCCAGGACGCGGTCGAACTTCTTTCGCGGGAAATTGCCCAGGAGCGTTCCGGACGCGCTCGTTTCCAAAGAACAGTTCAGCTTGCCGCGCTCTTCCTTTCCACAAAGCATGAGCGTATCGCTTATCCGATTCTGGCGGAGCTTGCCGACGAGATTGACCGGCGCAAACTCGAGGAGTGGGAAGAGTCCTCCGCGCTGGCGCATCCCCTGGCCCTGCTCTTTCGCTGTATGGATAAACTCGGCCACGACGACGCTGCGAAGCAGAAAATCTATCAGAAGATTTGCCGGTTGGACCCGGTGCAGGTGCTTTCTGGCATGAGGTAAGAATGGCGGAACGAGAAACAAAGCGCGAACTCCTCGGGCCGGTTACTCTTTCGGTTTTGGACCGGCTGCTCGACGACGAGCCCAAATCCAAGGTGGAAGGCCCGCTCACACACAGCAAGTCGCTGGCCCAATTGAAAGTTGCCATCCGCCGGGACTTGGAGAACTTGCTGAACACGCGTTGTACCATCGAGCCGCTGCCCGAATCGAGCGCCGAAACGCGGCGTTCCGTGTTCAACTACGGAGTCCCGGATATTACGGAAATCGGCCAGAATTTTCTTTACGAGAAGGAGCGTTTGCTCGCGGAGATCGAAAGCGCAGTGAGGTTGTTTGAGCCGCGGCTTGACGGTGTAAAAGTTGCCGTTGTTCCCGCTACCGGTGCTGCTCGCGTAATGCGATTTGTTATCGAAGGCATGCTCAAGATCGATCCTGCGCCCGAGCACATCGTTTTCGATGCGGCGCTGGAACTAACCAGCGGGGAATACCAGCTCATAGGGGACGCCAGTGCGGGATGAACTGCTGACGTATTACGAGCGCGAACTCACGTATCTGCGTCAAATGGGCGCTGATTTTGCGGAGAAGTATCCTAAAGTAGCGTCACGCCTGCTTCTGGAGCCCAATCGTTGTGAAGATCCCCACGTGGAACGATTGATTGAAGCGGCCGCGTTCCTGGCTGCGCGCGTCCACCTGAAAATTGACGATGAATTTCCGGAAATCACGGAAGCCCTTCTCACCGTTCTTTATCCGCATTACATCCGGCCGATTCCCTCGATGACCGTGGTGCGGTTTCACCTGGATCCGGAACAGGGCAAACTCTCCGGCGGGTTGCCGATTCCCCGCGGTTCGATGCTCTATTCCAGACCAATCGAAGGCCACCCCTGCAAATTTCGAACGTGTTACGACACCACCCTCTGGCCCCTCTCGATTGCAGAGGCTCAATGGCTCACGCCGGACCGGCTGAGGCCCGCGATCAAGGCTGCTGAGGCTGCCGCGGCGCTGCGTGTTGAGGTCAGCTGCTTGCCCGACGCCGATTTCAGCAAGATGCAGATGCGGTCGTTGCGGTTCCATCTGAATGGCGAAGGCAATCTCGTTCACGCCCTTTACGAGTTGCTCTGCAACAGTTGCACGCAAATTCTGATCCGCGACTTGGCACCCAATTCTCGGAAACTGCCGGTCGTGCTCCCGGCAAGTTCCCTGCGCCCTGTTGGATTCGAGGATGATGAGGCGCTCCTGCCCTATCCGCGGCATTCCTTCTCGGGTTACCGTCTCTTGCAGGAATATTTCACGTTCCCGGAAAAGTTCTTTTTTCTGGACCTTAACGGACTCGAGGCATTGGAGAAAGCTGGTTTCGGGCCGCGAGTCGAGATCATCTTTTTGATCTCCAGTTTCGAACGCGCCGAGCGCAGCCAGATGCTCGAGCTGAACGTCTCGGCGAAGACTTTGGGTCTGGGATGTTCGCCCGTCATCAATCTCTTTCCCTTGACCGCGGAGCCCATCCTTTTGGATCAAACGGACTTCGAATATCCGGTGGTTCCGGATGTGCGCCGAAGACACGCTCTTGAGATTTTCTCCATCGATGACGTCATATCGCCGGACCGCGACACTCATCAGATCCTGCAATTTGAGCCGTTTTACCGTTTTCGTCATGCCTCGTCGCGCCAGCAAAAACGCCAGCAGGCTTTCTGGTATGCCAGCCGCCGGCCTTCGCAGAGGAGGAACGACGAAGGCACGGAGGTCTTTCTTTCCTTGATGGACCTCACCGGGAGGCCCATGAGGCCCGATGTGGACACCATTACGGTTCACTGTACTTGCTCGAATCGCGACTTGCCCTACCGCCTGCCGCTCGGGAACGAAGCGGGCGACTTTGAGTTGGAGGGACTTGGGGCCGTGAAGCGCATTGTGGCCCTGCGTAAACCGACCGCGACAGTCCGCCCGCCCACCGGCAAAGGCGTTCTCTGGCGGCTCATTTCTCATCTGTCGCTCAATTATTTGTCGCTCGTGGACGAAGGCAAGGATGCCCTGACGGAAATACTGCGCCTCTACAATTTCAGCGAGTCCGCTTTTCAGGAAAAGCAAATTGCAGGCCTGCTGACTTTGAAAAGCCACCGCCACTTCGCCCGCGTCATTTCGGAGAACGGAATTGGTTTTGTGCGCGGCAGGCAAGTCGAAATCGAATTCGATGAGGAGCAATACGTCGGCGGCGGCGTCTACTTGTTCGCCAGCGTGCTCGAGCATTTTCTGGGTTTGTACGCCTCCATCAACAGTTTCAGTCAACTGTTGGCGCGGACGCGGCAGCGAAAGGAGCTCTTACGGCAATGGCCGCCACGAGCGGGCCAGGCGATACTGCTCTGAAGCAATCGCTTGCGCCTTCCGACCTCGAAGCCCGGCTCCGAGAGCAGCCGTGCACGTTTGGTTTCTTCCAAGCCGTGCGTCTGCTCGAGCGGCTTTTACCGGAACGCAAACCGGTCGGCAGGTTCGTCAATCCTTCCGAGGAAATTGCCCGCTTCGGCTCTAATCCCTCACTGGCTTTCCCGGCCAGCCAGATTCAATCGCTCGAATGGAACGCGAATAAGCCCCACCAGATGAAGGTTAACTTCCTCGGCTTGATGGGGCCCGTGGGGGCGCTTCCCCACTGGTACACAGGTCTCATCGCCGAACGGCTGCGGGCCAACGACAGGACGCTGCGCGACTTTCTCGACATTTTCAATCACCGCTTTATTTCTCTCTTCTACCAGGCCTGGGAAAAGTACCGCTTCTCCATCGCCTATGAGCGCGGCGAGCTGGACCGCTTCTCTCACCTCTTGCTGGACCTGATCGGCATGGGTACGGAAGGCCTGCAGGAGCGCCAAGCCGTCCCGGATGAAGCCTTTCTTTTTTTTGCCGGGATTCTGGCCCAGCGGCCTCGTTCGGCCAAGGCCCTGGAAATGATCCTTAATGAATACTTCGAAGTCCCTGTCGAAGTGCAGCAATTGCTGGGCGGATGGTTCCGGCTGGATCCCGCGACCGAGTGCCGCTTGGGTGATCGGGAGACTCCTTCCGAACAGCTCGGGCAAGGCGCGGTGGCCGGAAATGAGGTCTGGGACCAGCAAGCCCGCGCGCGAATCAAACTTGGGCCCCTTTCGCTCTCTCAGTATCTCGATTTTCTTCCGAATGGCTCCGCGTTCCAGGCTCTGCGCGGGTTGACGCGCTTTTTTTCCAACGACGAAATTGATTTTGAAGTGCAGTTGGTTCTCGAGCGGGATGAAGTGCCCGCCTGTGAATTGGGCTCGGAAGGCGACGAATCTCCAAGATTAGGCTGGGTAAGCTGGGTCCGGTCCGGCTCCATTCGGCGGGACCCTGAGGACACAATCCTGGCTTTGTGATTAGAAAGGACGGACCATGGCCTCCAACTTGAAAGGGCTCATCGGAAAACTGAACGATACCGCGCGCACTGGCCTCGAAGCCGCAGCGGGTTTCTGCCTGTCGCGAACTCACTACGACATCGAAATCGAACACTTCCTGATGAAGTTGCTCGAAGTCACCGATAGCGACTTGCAGCACATCCTCAAGCATTTCGCGGTCAACAAATCGCATTTCGCGAGCGATCTCACTTCCAGCCTTGACAAGCTCAAGACCGGCAATGCGCGAACTCCTGTTTTCAGCCCTTCGCTGGTGCAAGTGTTGTCGGAGGCGTGGACCACCGGTTCGCTTGATTTCGGCGCCGCGCAGGTGCGTTCCGGCTTTTGCATCCTGGCCATCGCCGCCTCTCCGGATTTGGCGCGCCTGATGCGCGAAGTCACGCGTGAATTCCAGAAGATCAGTGAGGAAACGCTTCGCAAGAATTTCTGGAACATCGTGGCGGGCTCGCCTGAGGATCACGAGACGGCTCAGGCCGCCGAAGTCCCGGGCATGGCCCCAGCTGGTGCTCCCGGCGCTCCTGGCGGCGGCAAAACGCAGAATCTCAATCAGTTCACAATCGATCTCACTGCCAATGCGCGCGCGGGGAAAGTGGATCCCGTCCTTGGACGCGACCACGAAATTCGCCAGATCATTGACATCCTCACTCGCCGCCGCCAGAACAATCCCATTCTCACCGGCGAAGCCGGTGTCGGCAAGACCGCCGTCGTCGAGGGCTTTGCGCTGCGCGTGGCTGCGGGCGACGTCCCTCCGCCGCTGAAGAATGTCACCATCCGTTCTCTGGATCTTGCCCTCCTTCAGGCCGGAGCTGGGATAAAAGGAGAATTCGAGAATCGCCTGAAAGGGCTTATTGAAGAGGTTAAGTCGTCTCCCACGCCAATCATCCTTTTCATTGACGAAGCCCACACCATGATTGGCGCCGGCGGCGCCGCCGGTCAGGGTGATGCCGCCAATCTCTTGAAGCCGGCGCTGGCGCGTGGCGAATTGCGCACCATCGCCGCGACCACTTGGTCTGAGTACAAGAAGTATTTTGAGAAGGACGCAGCCCTTGCGCGCCGTTTTCAGGTCGTCAAGGTGGAGGAACCGGCGGAACAACAGTGCATGGTCATGCTTCGCGGCATCGTCGGTTCCCTCGAAAAGCATCACAACGTCCGGATCCTTGACGAGGCGGTGCAATCGGCTACCAAATTTTCTCATCGCTACCTCGCGGGCAGGCAATTGCCCGACAAGGCCGTGAGCGTTCTGGATACTGCTTGCGCCCGGCTGTCTCTGGGACAAAATGCAACGCCGCCGCAAATCGAAGACACAAGCCGCCAACTGGACGACTTGGAAGTTCAACAGCGGGTGCTCCAGCGCGAAGCTGCCGTGGGTTCCGATCATGCCGAGCGCCTGGCAGCGATCGCCGGACAAAAGACGGAGCTTTCGGCTCAGCTGAAATCCCTGCAAGAACGCCGCGACAAGGAA
>QHYF01000381.1 GCA_003224075.1 Acidobacteriota bacterium | reverse complement strand
ACTCTGTTGCTGAACAGAAAGGCGCGTCCAGGTGAATCTGGAACGCGCTTTTTTTTTGCGCAACCCTTTGAATCTCTGGAAAACCTGCCTAAAGCCGGGGCAGAACAATACCACCCTGGGCCTGGTATTTCCCTTTCTTGTCCTTGTAACTCACTTCGCAGTCTTCATCGGAGAGGAAAAAGATCACCTGACAGAGACCTTCATTCGCGTAAATCTTCGCCGGCAACGGCGTCGTGTTGCTGATTTCCAGCGTCACGAAGCCCTCCCACTCCGGTTCGAACGGCGTAACGTTCACGATAATCCCGCAGCGCGCATACGTCGACTTGCCCACGCAGATGGTCAGCACGTTGCGCGGAATCCGGAAATATTCCACCGAGCGGGCTAGCGCAAACGAGTTCGGCGGAATGATGCATACGTCGCCGTGGTAATCCACCAGCGACCGCGGATCGAAATGCTTCGGATCGACAATCGTCGAATTCACATTCGTGAAAATCCGGAACTCATCCGCCACGCGGATGTCGTAGCCGTACGACGACAGTCCGTAACTGATCACTCCTTCGCGCACCTGCCGGTCCGTAAACGGCTCGATCATCCTATGCTCCAGCGACATGCGGCGGATCCAGCGGTCTGGCATGACGGCCATCCATTCCTCCTCGAGATGTGCTTTCGTTTTTTTTGTACCTTCGCTTCGTTGCAACAGCCACGCGCTTAAAATGTGAGCGTCAAAAGATGTTCAGTGTAGATTACCCCTCATGTCTTGACAACCTGCGCCGCACCCTCTAGCATCTGCCTCGGAAGCGCGGGAGGTTTGCGTGATCAAGCTGGACATCGTCAACGCCGTCGTCACGACGACGAACATCAGCCGCACCAAGGCCGAGCAGGCCGTCGAAACCGTTTTCGAATCCTTAAAGCAGGCCATGGGCCGCGGCCAACGCATTGAACTCCGCCGCTTCGGCGTCTTCAGCGTCAGACCGCGCAAGACCGGCATCGGGCGCAATCCCCGCACCGGTGAAGAGGTCAGCATTCCCCCGGGAAAGGCCGTTCGCTTCAAACCCGGCAAAGAACTTCAGGGCATGGAAGAAGAAAAGAAGGCGGGGTGAACTGACCGCGGCGAACTCTCGAGCGACCCAGACGAGCGAACCCTCTCCGCTTCGAAGCTGGCGCACACCTGCGCAACTGTGCTGTACTTGTAAGTGCGGCGCGCCTATTTCGCGCTGAACCCTTCGTGACTAGTCCACCCCAAGAAAATCCACCGAGAGTCATACCCAGCAACATGGATTGGCGCGCGATTCCCATCGGTGAAGTGCAATACGCGCGCGTTCCTCGCCGCCCTTCGGCAAGAGCTCTCATCCTCGCTTGCTTCTTGTTTTTCCTCACTCTTTGCACGTGCTTGGTCGCTGGCACACAGTTCGCCATCGCTTATGCTCGCAATCAGGCGGTCTCTCTCGACGAATTTGTCCGCGCCTTCGCCCTGCTCTACAAACACCCCGCCGCCCTAAGTGCAGGCCTCCCCTTCGCCATCACCTTGCTCACCATCCTGCTGGCCCACGAGCTCGGTCATTTCTTCGCCTGCCGCCATCATCACATCCGCGCCAGCTACCCATACTTCATTCCTTTCCCCTCGCTCATCGGTACCTTTGGGGCCTTCATTTTGATTCGCTCGCCGATCCGCACCGCCCGGGCTCTCTTCGACGTGGGCGCTTCCGGCCCGCTTGTAGGCTTTGTTCTCGCGGTTCCCGCGCTGATCTACGGCGTTCTGCACGCCAAGATCGTTCCCGGCCTTGTCGACCCGCGTCACGCGGAAGTCGTCTTCGGCACGCCGCTGCTGCTTCGCTTTCTCGCAAATCTGGCGCATCCCGGCATTTCCCCGGGCACTCTGCTGCTTCATCCCGTCGGCCGCGCCGCATGGGTCGGGCTGTTTGCAACTTCTCTCAATCTGCTGCCCGTTGCGCAATTGGATGGCGGCCACATTCTCCGTTCCATCAGTTCCCGGTTGCACCGGTTCCTGTCCAGCCTGCTTCCTCTGGTTCTCATCGTTCTTGCGTACTTCCATTTCTGGGAAGGGTGGTACATCTGGGGCGCATTGTTATTTGGCATGAGCTTTCTTCGCGTGGCTCCCATTTTTGACCCGACGCCTCTCAACCCTCATCGCCGGCTTGGAGCGCTTTTCACGCTGCTCGTCTTTCTCCTCTGTTTTATGCCCGCGCCGTTCAACTTTTCTCCAACTTCTCATTGACCGCTTTCCAACTCCGGTTATGATGCCTTCCGCCTGCTCGCAGGCTATCGCCTGGCTGTATGTCCATGACACAACTGGTCCGCATACTTCGATTCCGCGATCTTCTGCTTCTCTTCGTCGGTTCGGTCATTGGCTCCGGCATCTTCCTCACTCCCGGCTTGATCTTTCGCCACCTTGGAGGCTCCGTCGGCTTCTCTCTGCTCGTGTGGCTGGCCGGCGGCGTGCTATCTCTTCTGGGAGCGCTCACTTACGCCGAGCTTGCCGCCTGCAATCCCGAGGCTGGTGGCCTCTACTGTTATATCCGTGACGCATTCGGC
>QHYF01000380.1 GCA_003224075.1 Acidobacteriota bacterium | reverse complement strand
TGCTCTTTTGTTCTCCCTCCCGGGCGCTTTGCCCGCCATTGCGCCATGGGACAAATCCCCGGACCAGTGGACCCTGGCCGACGCATACCAGGTCCTTCAAAATTCTCCTTGGAGCCCCGCCGGAAGCAAAATCGAGGCCAGCTGGACGCAACGCCACGTCGATCCGCAAACCCATATCGTCTCAAACTCGCCGGTCAATCCCGAAAATACAAATATCACCCGGGGAATCGAGCTCAGCCGCAGCAAACCTCTCCCCGCAGTTTCTGTCTTGTGGTGGTCGTCCAAGACCGTGCGGCTTGCCCGGCAGCGCCTGCGCCAGTTGCGCAATTCCGGCGGTGCCGGCCAAATTCTAACCGCAGAAGATTTGCCGGATTACGTCCTTGTCAGTGAAGGAGGTGAACCTTTTAGGATCCTTCGAGATGCGCGCGAGGACTTACGTGACACGGTGTTCCTCGAACTCGCTGATGGCCTGACGCTTGACTTGGGGGGCGTGCGATTTGTTGATGGAACGCCTGACGAGGATGCGCGGGTGGAGTTCCATTTTCCCAGGCAAAACGAGGGCCGCCCTACACTCGATGCCAACTCTGAGCGGATCGTTTTCCACTGCAGGGCTTCGGCAAAAACTGTTCGCCCTGGACGCCAGAACGCGATATCCGTTCGCGCCGAGTTCCAACCGCGCAGCATGCGCGTGCACGGCCAGCCGGATCTGTGACCCAGCGCAACGTCCCTGTCGCTTTCCTACTTTGGCGGTCCGAAGTAGCGGTAGTGGCCGCTAATTTTCCAGTTGAACAGTATGTCTTCCATCTTTGGCCCTTGGCCGATATTGTGCACGATCAGGAAGCGGCCGCTCGTTGCGGATTTCTGATCCACCACGATTCCAACGTGTGGCACGCCGCCGCCGAGATCCCATGTGACCAGGTCGCCCGGCTCGTAGTCCTCTGCCCGCTGTGTAATTGCAAGTGTTTCTCCCTTACGGCTGAAAAACACCATGAGGTTCGGCACGCGACGGTGGTCGATATTCTTGTCCGGATGTCCTGAGAGCCACCGCCAATGGCGCGGGTAGGCAGAAAAATTTTGCTCCATGTCCTCGTGGACTTCTTTCTGTAGATCGATTCCCACGGCGCGATATGACCGGATCACCTCGTCCGTGCAAACTCCAGTATCCGCCGGAACGTCACCTCCCAGGTACGGAATCCGCACATAGGCCGGGTCGTAGCGCACCACATGATGTGTCCTCTCCCCCGCGGCAGCGACTAGTTTTTTCAAAAACTCTTGCTTCGCTCTAGCTTCTCCCGGTCTCGTTTGTGCGAAGGTAAGTGAAGCAGTCAACCCTAAGGCGACCAGAAATATCAGATTGTGCGTTCTCTTGTCCACGAAATGAACGTGCCTTCGACTCAATTCTATCAGCTAAGTCGGTGGACATAATTCATCTTCCATCGCTATTCCTGATATGACTGGTTCCTGGTTCGGGAGCTTGATGAGCGGAGAGCAACTCTGCTGAAATGAACCTATGTCTGCCGCTGCAAATCTGCATCCGGGAATGGAAAGCATGCGAATTCGTCTCGCGAAAGGCGCCGATGCCGAACCTCTAACCCGATTGATCAACGCGGCTTTCCGCGTCGAGCAGCCGTTCATCGAGGGCGACCGCATCAACCCCGAAGGCGTTCGCGCCTATATGAAAAAAGGGGAATTCCTGCTCGCGGAAGATTCCTCCGGCCTTGTGGGCTGCGTGTATGTCGAGGTCCGAGGCGATAGCGGCTACTTGGGGCTGCTGGGGGTAGAGCCAAAACGTCAGGGCGCAGGTTTGGGCCGCAAATTAATGGAAGCGGCAGAGAATTTCTTTCGTGAAGCGGGCTGCCGCGCAATCGAACTGCGCATCGTCAGCGCGCGCACGCCGCTCCCGGCGTTTTATCGTCACCTTGGCTACGTCGAGACTGGCACTGCGCCGTTTCCCGCAGAAGTTCAGACCAAAATTCCATGTCAGTACATCTTGATGTCGAAAGGGATCGCCTGATCTGCCAGCCGCCCGACGCTGAAACCATTGGCGTGGTCTTCGAAACGTAAGTTAGGACTTGCGAGTCAAACCTGTACGAGAAATAATCCTCGCCTCACTTAGGAGAGAACTTATGAATCGAAGTACCGTACTAGCAGCACTGCTGACTGCGGGCCTCGCCCTTGCGCCATTCGGCGATCACGTCATCGCCGACGAGCAGCCTCTCTTCGGTTACTCCGCCGAATCTTCTCGTGCCGAACGCCAGTGGGAGGAGAAGCTCCGCACCATTCCGAGCACAGACAACCTCCGAGCTTACATGCAACGGCTCTCGGCGCGCCCGCACAACATCGGCTCACCCTACGACAAAGACAACGCCGAATGGATCGCCGCCAAATTCAAAGAATTCGGCCTCGATACACACATCGAGCAATTTGACGTGCTTTTCCCAACGCCGAAGGAGCGCGTTGTAGAACTCGTGGAAGGCGGGCCAAAGTTCGCCGCAAAGCTCCAGGAGCCTGCGCTTCTGCAGGATCCCACATCGAAT
>QHYF01000379.1 GCA_003224075.1 Acidobacteriota bacterium | reverse complement strand
CCCGGCGAGCCGCGAGCTGGCGACCATGCTGGGCGTTCATCGCACGACGGTGGCGAACGCCTACGCGGAGTTGGAATCCGAAGGGTTGATTCAGGGGCACGTCGGACGCGGCACGTTTATCAAGCCCAACGGCCATGGCCTGAAGATCACGCCGCCCGCACCGCCGGTGCTGAATGGCCACGAAGGGATTCGCTGGGAATTACTATTCGCCGATGAAAGGGGCGAGGAGATTCTGAGCCGGCTGACAGCCAGCGCGCCGGAAGACGCGCTCTCCTTTGTGATGGCGCGTCCCGCACAGGAATTCTTTCCGGTCGAGGAATTGCAGACCTGCGTGAATGCGGTGCTGCGGCGCGAGGCTGCGGAAGTGTTGAATCTTGGCCCGTCAGATGGTTATCCGCCGCTCAAAGAGGCGTTGCTCGAGATGCTCCATCGCGACGGAATCGCGGGGAAAGATGAAAACCTGCTCATCACGGATGGATGCCAACAATCCTTTGACCTGATCAGCAAGGCGTTCGTGCGGCCGGGGGACTCCGTGATTATGGAGAACCCAACGTATCCGGGCGCGGTGGCGATTTTTCAGGGAGCCCGCGCGAGGTGCCTGGGCGTGCCGATGAGAACGCATGCCGAGCCAGGGACTCCGCTGGGGCTGGATGTGGAGGCGCTGGAGGCAACGCTGGCGGCGAATCGCGTGAAGTTGATCGTGCTAACGCCGGACTTCCAGAATCCAACCGGAACTTCGATGCCACTAGCATCGCGGCGCAAGGTTTTGGAATTGGCCGGACGGTACCAGGTTGCGGTGGTTGAAGATCATATTTACGCGCGGCTGCACGCGCGCGAGGAACGCATCCCGTCACTGAAGCAGCTCGACCGGCTGAACCTGGTGATTCACATCGACAGCTTCGCGAAAGTGGCGTTTCCCGGGCTGCGAGTGGGATGGATCGTGGCTCCGGCAACGGCGATCGAGCGGCTGCGCGTGGTGAAACAGACGACGGATCTGCACACGGATCAACTGGCGCAGGCCACGCTGGCGGAATTTTTGCGGCGCGGGCTTTTCAGCAAGCACCTTGCGAAGATGCGCAAGATTTATACTTCGCGGCTGGCGGCGCTGGATGAAGCGCTGCGCAAGCACATGCCCGAAGGAACGCGCTGGACGCGGCCGGAGGGTGGCATGTGCCTGTGGCTGGAACTCCCGCCGGGATTCGACGCCAGCGAATTGCTGATTCACGTGAAAGAACGCGGCGTGCTGTTCGCGCCGGGGCGGTATTTCTACGTGCAGGGACCGCTGCCGAACACGCTGCGGCTTGGCTTCGCCAGCCTGGATGAAAAACAAATTGCCAGAGGCGTGGCAACGCTGGCGGATTTGCTGCGAATCGAAATGCGCAAGCGGCAGCGCGGAGTCCGGCGGGCGGAGCGCAGCCGCGTGGCGCTGGTTTGATGCAAGGAAGCAGGGAAGGACGGCGAGGGCAAGATTTGAGCGACACGATCCGACTGGAGCCCAATCCGTCGAA
>QHYF01000378.1 GCA_003224075.1 Acidobacteriota bacterium | reverse complement strand
CCCGCGATGACCCCAATTACAATGAGCAGGCAAGCGAAGGGACTCACCGTCGAATTCATCCCGCGTCTGAAGGACATCGCCACCTCCCTTTCTTTCCGAATCTCCTTTTTTACCTCATTCCTCAGCTACAGGAAAGGCGCGAAGTGTGGCCGGCTGAAGCGATGTCAGCCCGGCGCGGGGCGCGCAGGCGGGAATTCGCCTTCCCAGCGGGCGATGACCACGCAGGCGACGCAATTTCCGAGAACGGTCACGGCCGTTCTTCCCATATCCATAAGCTGATCGATGGCGAAAAGCAGAAACAGCGGCTCCATGGGCAGGTGAAACGAAGTGGCCGCGCCGAAGACGATCAGCAGCGAGGCGCGCGCCACGCCCGCGGTCCCTTTGCTGCTGACCAGCAGCGTCAGGATCATCATGATTTGCTGGCCGATGGTCGGGTGCAATCCCGCGGCTTGGACGACAAAAAACAATGCCAAGGATTGATAAAGGCTCGCGCCGTCCATATTGAAGCTGTAGCCGGTGGGGAGAACGAAGGCGACGATTTCGCGCGGCACGCCAAAGGACTCCAATTGCTCGATGGCGCGAGGCAGCGTTGCCTCTGAGCTGGCGGTGGCAAATCCGAGCGTGACGGGCTCGGTGACGGCGTTGACGAAGCGCTTGATGGGGATGCGCGCCCACAGCGCAATCGGCAGCAAAACGCAAAGGATGAAAAAAGCGAGCGCGACGTACATGGTGGCCAGCAGCTTCAAGAGTGGAAGAAGCACTCCCAATCCAAGATGCCCGACGGTGTAGGCCACGGCGCCAAAAACGCCGATAGGCGCGGCGTACATCACCAGGTTGGTGAACTTGAACATGGTTTCCGAGAGGCTTTCGGCGAAGCCCAGCATCGGCCGGCGCTTCGGCTCGGGCACCAGGACGAGCGCCATGGCGAAGAGAACGCTGAAGACCACGATTTGAAGCACTTGTCCCTCGGCGACGGATTTGGCGATATTCTCCGGAAAAATATCGGTGATGAGCTGCGTGGCGGTGTGCGGCGAAACGTTGAGCGATTGGGCTGCTGACGACGGCGGCAGGTGGACGCCTTCTCCTGCCCGGCTCAGATGGATTGCCGCATAACCGATGAGCATGGCAATCGTGGAGACGACTTCGAAGTAGATGAGTGACTTGATGCCGAGGCGGCCGACTTTCTTCAGGTCGGCGTGGCCCGCGATGCCCACCACGAGGACGCCAAAGAGCAGCGGCGCGATGATGACCTTGATGAGCCGCAGAAAAATGGTTCCGAGGAGCTGCAAGTTCACCGCGACAGAGGGCCAGTCGTGGCCAAACTCCGCGCCCGCCAGCAAGCCCACCAAAATCCAGGCGGTCAGCGAGCGCCGCGATGTCGCGTAGGCGGCGATGAGAACGATGGCGAGCCAGCGCAAAAGAGCCGGGGCGAGTGCCGGCAACGCCAGGATTTGAGCCCCGGCGAGGAGCGATGCCGCAATGGCAATCGTGGCCGCGAGGATCGCCGCAGCGAGTAGCCGTTTTTTCATGCGAGCTCGGTCCCGGAGCGCATCGGTGGCGAAAGGTATGCTGCTTCGGGCCGCGTGTCAATGCCAGCGCCGTAGGCGCGCCATCTTTCCCTCTCGCCTTGTAGTGGCCCACCTTCCGCGCCCTTTTGCGCTCCGGCTCCTGTCGGAGAGGTCGGTTCCTTTCTCCGCCTTTGTAGCGTCGGCCTTTAGGCCGACATCTTCGCTTCTCCTGTAACGCCGTAGGCGCGTCAGAAGTTAGCCCAGCCCGTAAGGGTTGGGTAAGTAGGCGCGTCAGAAGTTAGCCCAGCGCGTGAGCGCTGGGTACGTGGTGTATAAGGATGCCAAGCTCCGGCTCCTGTCGGAGAGGTCGGTTCCTTTCTCCGCCTTTGTAGCGTCGGCCTTTAGGCCGACATCTTCGCTTTTCCTGTAACGCCGTAGGCGCGTCAGAAGTTAGCCCAGCCCGTAAGGGTTGGGTAAGTAGGCGCGGCAGAAGTTAGCCCAGCCCGTGAGGGTTGGGTAAGGTAAGTAGGCGCGCCAAACCCAATCCTCAAGCAGCCGCGCTCGTTCTGCTGGTTCGCAAATACCCCGACACCCTCGAACGATTGGATCGCGTTGCGGCTGGATAGGAAGTCTTGGAGGGCTTGCACTCCCTTTGACGATACGACCGGCCAAGTGCGCGGGCGCCCGCCCGCGGCAAAGCCCGGGCTCCTCTTTTACATCATGGTTGACAGCGTGGCGGCGACTATCGACGCGGTTGTCGCCCATGGCGGCGAAATCGTGCAGCCGGTCGGCCCGGACGCGCTCGAGATCACTGCGAGGTTCCGCGATCCGGGAGGAAACGTGATCGGCCTCTACCAGCAACCCGCCTGACGCTCGGGTAGAATAGGTCCGTCTCTGGTTATCTGAGGCACGTTCCAAGCGCGCGGAACCAGGAATTCTAGAACGAGATGCCAAAGACCCCGAAAGATGGGCCACCCGGTCCGTTGCCGAGCACTTGGACCTAAGGATAACCCACCCGCGCATTAGTCATGCTACAATGCAGCCAAGAGGAGTAGTTTGATGGGGGCGCGATTGTTTATCAGGGTCCTCAGAGACGTCGGGATCGCGCTAATCGGTAT
>QHYF01000377.1 GCA_003224075.1 Acidobacteriota bacterium | reverse complement strand
TGCGCGTCGCGGATTTTTGCCGGCAGCTTTTCGTTGCGATCGTCAAGATGGACGCGGAAGTTGTGGCGCTTCAGAGTTTCGGTGACGTGCTTGGCATAATCGGCCACTTTTTCGCTGACCGGGCAGATTTCGACCTGCACGGGCGCGAGCCAAAGAGGAAACGCGCCGGCGTAGTGTTCGATCAAGATGCCGAAGAAGCGCTCGACGGAACCGAGCAAGGCGCGGTGAACCATGAGCGGCTGATGCTTGGCGCCGTCTTCGGCGACGTATTGCAGGCCGAAGCGAGCGGGCAAATTGAAATCGAATTGCACGGTGGTGAGTTGCCAGGGGCGGCCGATGGCGTCAATGAGCTTGATGTCGATCTTGGGGCCGTAGAAGGCGGCTTCGCCTTGCATTTTTTTGAACGGGATGTTGATGCGCTGCATGGTGTTGGCGAGGGCGGCGGTGGCGCGGCGCCAGTCTTCGGGCTTGCCGGCGTAATTTTCCGGATGCGCGGGGTCCCAGTCGGAGAGCTCGACTTCGAATTTGCCGAAGCCGAAATTTTTCATGACGGCGTAGGCGAAATCCACGCAGGCTTCGACTTCAGATTCGATTTGCGAGGGCATGCAGAAAATGTGCGCGTCGTCTTGCGTGAATCCGCGGACGCGGAGCAGGCCGTGAAGCACGCCGCTGCGTTCGTAGCGATAGACAGTGCCGAGCTCGGCGAGGCGCACGGGAAGATCACGATAGCTGCGCAACTTCGATTTATAGATGAGGATGTGGCCCGGGCAGTTCATGGGCTTGAGCTGGTAGTCGGCCTTTTCGACCTCGACGGGGCCGAACATGTTTTCTTTGAAAAAAGTGGTGTGGCCGCTGGTCTTCCAGAGGTCAAGACGCATGATGTGCGGGGTAAAGACGAGGTCGTAGCCGCGCTTGAGCAATTCGTCGCGCAGCCAATCTTCGACAATCTTTCGAATGAGGCCGCCCTTGGGATGCCAGAAGATGAGGCCGGGGCCGGCTTCTTCCTGAACGCTGAAGAGGTCGAGCTCGACGCCGAGCTTCCGATGGTCGCGGCGCTTGGCTTCTTCAAGACGGTGCAAATGTTCGTCCAGCTCTTTTTGCGTGAAGAAAGCCACGGCGTAAATGCGCTGGAGCTGGGGATTGCCTTCCTGGCCTTTCCAGTAGGCGCCGGCAACGTTCATCAGCTTGAACGCCTGGATGCGCTTGGTTGAAGGGATGTGCGGGCCGCGGCAGAAGTCGATGAATTTTCCGGTGGTGTAGAAGGAGACCAGCGGCTCGACGGCTTTTTCTTCGACAAGCTCGCACTTGAAGATTTGATTGCTCTTCTTGTAGAGGTCCAGGGCTTCCGGCTTGGGAATGAGCTTGCGCTCGTTCGGAAGATCCTGAGCGGCGAGCTCGTGCATCTTTTTTTCGATTTTGGCGAGATCTTCCGGGGTGAAGGGTTCGTCGCGGAGGAATTCGTAGAAGAAGCCGGTGTCAACCGGCGGACCGATGCCGAGCTTCACGTTCGGGTAGAGTTCCATCACGGCGGCGGCGAGCAGATGCGCGGCGGAATGACGGAAGACGAAGAGCGCATCGGGATCCTTTTCCGTGAGGATTTGCAGGCTCACGTCATGGTCGAGAGGCCGTCGCAGGTCAATCAGCTCGCCTTCGCCGTTTTTTTGAGGAGCGTCCTTACCGGACGCGGGCTGGGCGACGCGGGCGACCAGTGCAGCATCGGCAAGACGCGGCGAAATTTTCCGTGCGATATCGGCGGGAGTCGTGCCCTTGGGGACTTCCTGAACGCTGCCATCCGGCAATGTGATGTGAATCTGCTCCATGTTCGTCTTCACCTGGAAGGAGGAACACTAAGCTTATCGGCGGCTGACAGCGCGGTCAAGACGGGCTTGAGCGGCGTGTTTGCGCCAAATGAAGCGAACGCCAGCCGGGGGAGAGGAGCTCGACCGACCGGCGTAACGCGTGTGGCTTCCGAGAGGCTAGAGCGCGCTCAAGAACGCGACCAGGTCCGATTCGTCCTGAGGTGTGAGAACCAGGCCAAAGCGGACTTCATAGAAATGTACGGCGTCCATGAGGGTTTGCGCCGAGCCGTTATGAAAATACGGCGCGCGAGCAGAGAGACCACGCAGGATCGGTCCCTTGATCTTGCCAACATGGTCGAATTTTCCGTCGATCAAGGCTTGGCCGAGGTCGGTGGTGGTCTTGCAGTTGCTCGTCGGCGTCGGCGGGTTCGTGGTCAGATCCAATTTGCACACTGTGATGCTCGGCAAGTAGCTGATATCCAGGCCTCCCAAACTAGCGGACGCGCTCGGTCCTGGGTCGCCAGTCCCGATGTTCAAAGGCGTCGGGAAGGAATGATTGCCCACATTTGGCGTATCGTGGCAGGTGCCGCAAGTTCCTTGAAGCGAGCCACCGGCCGTGAGATCGTCGTTGATCCCAGCTACACCGGTAATGTTGATGGGCCTGGAATTGAAAATGAGCTGACCACGCGCAACCGCTGCCCGGGGGGACGTGGGAGGCAGCGTCGCCCAGGCGGCAAAAGGGTTGAAGATTGCGGGCGTAAACTGACCATCACCCTTCGTTACCAGCCCACCTGGCGGCTCGAACCCCGGTACGAGGGGGTCGACGCTGGAGTTGATGCTGATAAAGAACGGCTGGGTCGTGAGTGGCACGGGTCCGCCAGTTGCGCCGTGGACGTCCAATCGGCCGGGGTCGTTGCCGATCACTTGTGCCGTAAACAGCGCCATCTCAACTGCTGCTCCGCGGGAGTTGGCCTTGTGCCGTCCCCCTGTGCGTGGCCAGTGGTAGCATCCACAGATTGGTGCGCCAGGTCGCTGAGAAGTGAATTCGGATAGTTTGCGTACAAGATTTTGGTTGTGCCCGTGGCTGCGGAGGATTCTCGCCCGTCAAACATGACCGCGCTTAAGAAGCGGAGGTTGGTAGCAGGCAGCGGCCGGCGGTACATCGAGATCACATCGGATTCGTTGCATCCGTAGGGATTGTTTACGCTCATGACTTGGTAGTCCGCACCCTCGGGGACACCAATGGCGATGCGAATTAACCCGCGCGTGCGCAGCAGGCTATAGGCCGCTTCCCTTCCGGCAAGCGTCGAAACGTCTATGCTGTGGTTGCAGTTAGAGCCGTCGTTGGTGCGGAAAATCGGGTCCTGGCCCTGGGTTTGCTCAAACCGCTCCTGG
>QHYF01000071.1 GCA_003224075.1 Acidobacteriota bacterium | reverse complement strand
GGCTTTTTTCAAAGCATCGATGTTTTTCTGCGAGTCCGGGCCAATGGCTACACCGTTCATGCCAAAAGCGAACAAGCCCTTGACAGTTCCGCGGTACATGTCATCCCAGATGTAGGCCCACGAGTAGTTGCGGTCCACCTTTGGCAGGTAGTGGAACGCCCAGTCATTCTGTTTCTTGGCCGCGTCGCCGTACATCGCTTTCAGAAAACTCACCGCGAATTTCGGCGTGTTCGACCAGTAGTTCCACGAATCCCACACGTGCGGCTTCGAAGGCTTTGGGGTGATCCGCCCCAGATAACTCTTGAAATCCGTATCGGCTGGCGTTGGCACCTTCAGGTATCCCGGCAGAATCTCAAATATTCCCGCCATGTCTGTCGCGCCCTGAATATTCGAATGCCCCCGCAGCGCGTTCACGCCGCCGCCGGCACGCCCGACGTTTCCGAGGAGGAGTTGTATCATCGCGGCCGTTCGGATGGTCTGCGTGCCCGAGGTGTGTTGCGTCCAACCGACCGCATAAATAATTGTGGCGGCTTTCTTCATGTCGCCGTCTTTGCGGACGGAGGTGAAGAGGTCAGCGGCCTTTAGGAACTGATCCTTCGGGACGCCGGTAATGCGTTCGACCATTTCCGGCGTGTACCGCGAGTATTGCTGCCGGAGCAATTGGAAGACGCACCGCGGATGTTGCAACGTGAGGTCGTATGCCACATTCTCCGGCAAGTGCGGCGGAGGGGCCGGCTTGCCATTGGCTCCTGCTGCCGGTTTGGCGGCAGTCGCTGCCTTCGACGCGCTGACCGGTTTTCCGCTCAGGTCACCGCCCTCTTCGTAATTCCACGTGGATTTGTCATAGACCTGGGTGGCCGCATCAAAGCCCGAGTAAAGCCCGTCCTCAGGAAGCTTGAAGCCATCCTTCACCACGAAAGCGGCATTCGTGTAATTGACCAGGTATTGCTTGGCGATGCGGTTGTTCTCGATCGCGTAGTGGATGATTCCGCCCAGAAACGCGATGTCCGCCCCGGCGCGAATCTGGCAGAAAAGATCCGCCACCGACGCCGTTCGCGTAAACCGCGGATCGACCACGATCATTTTGGCGTTGCGGACGCGCTTCGCTTCGATGGCCCATTTGAAGCCGCAGGGATGATTCTCGGCGGGATTACCGCCCATGATCAACATCATGTCTGTATTTTTGATGTCGATCCAACCATTCGTCATTGCGCCCCGGCCGAACGTTGGTCCCAAACTTGAGACCGTGGGGCCGTGTCAAACTCTGGCCTGGTTTTCTAAGTGTACGACCCCCAGGCTGCGCATGGTCTTGACGACCAGATAGTTGAATTCGTTGGTATCCGTGCAGCCGCCGGAAAAGGCGATGGATTCGAGCCGGTTAACGGTGTGCCCGGCAGCATCCTTTTCGATGAAAGTTTCATCTCGAATCTTTTTGACCTTCTGGGCGATCTCGCTGATGGCATCGTCCCACGAGATATCTTCCCAATCCGTTCCGCCGGGCCGGCGGACTTGCGGCTTCACCAGCCGGCGCTCATTCAGGATGTCTTGCTGGAGCGACGCGCCCTTGGGGCACAGCGTCCCGCGGTTGATCGGGTGGTCCGGGTCGCCTTCAACGTGCACCACCTGCGGCGTCACGTTTTTTGCGCGGTCGCCGATGGTGTAAATGATCACCCCGCAGCTCACCGAACAATACGGACAAGTGGACCGCGTCTCGCTTGCTCGCGCAATCTTCAGCGTGCGGAGTTGCGCATACGCCGGCTTTAGATCAAAGCCAAAGACGGCAACTGCGGCTCCGCCAATGGTCGTAAGTTTCAGGAAATCGCGGCGTGAAGGGTTCATGCTGGGACCCCCTTCCGCGAGGGATAAGGTAGGGCGCGTCTCGCGGAACCTCCTTAATAGAACTTGCCCGTTGGCCTGTCAAGCGTTGATTTTGCCGCAAGGGTGAGCATCCGGGCGCTCAAGAGCCCGCTTCCACGTTGGTCAAAATTCTTGCAATCCGCCGGCGCATGGGAATCTGGCCTAGAATGCCCCGCACGCGATAGAATTGATGTGACTTCAGACCGGCTTTCATCATCTGTTATTCTTGGTAACTTCCGCGCGTAAGATACATGGAAGGTACCCGACCAGAAGGAACAGAGACGCTGATGGCGACTCCAAGCGTTACACCAAAAGCTGACCTCGGCTCTCTCCGCATCCACGACGGGGAGCGCAAGAGCAGAGGCATGGGTAGGCGCATCATGATCGCTGCGATACCCGTGGTCATCTTTGCCGGCATCGTCGCTGCCGCCTTTGCCTTTCGCAGCCAGAAGCCTATGGTCGAAGTGGTCAGCGCCGCGAAACCCGATGCCGGCGGACCGCAAACGCTTCTCAACGCCAGCGGCTACATCACACCCCGCCGCCGCGCCACCATCGCGGCGAAGATCACCGGCCGCGTCACCGGCGTTTTCTTCGATGAAGGCACGCGCGTTGCCCAGGAACAGCTCCTCGCCACGCTGGACGATTTGGATGTCAAGCGCGCCCTGGATGCCGCGAAAGCCGATCGGGAAGCCGCGCAGGCCGCCATTGCCGACTACGAAGTCCAGCTTCGCAACGCCAACATCCAACTCAAGCGCGCCCAGGACTTGCAGTCCGCCGGAGTGCAGACGCAGGAAGCGTTAGACAACGCGCGCACCGCTGTTGACAGCCTCAAAGCGAAAATCGCGCTCGCCAGACAACAGGTAACTGCCTCCGAATCCCGCATCGGGGTGGCCCAGCAGGCCGTCGACAATTGCACCATTCGCGCGCCCTTCGCCGGCATCGTCGTTTCCAAAGATGCGCAGGTCGGGGAAATGGTCTCGCCGAATTCCGCGGGAGGCGGCTTTACGCGCACGGGCATCGCCACCATCGTCGACATGAAGTCCAACGAAATCGAAGTTGACGTCAACGAATCCTATATCGCCCGCGTTGAACCAGGGCAGAAGGTCACGGCGACGCTTGACGCCTATCCGGACAAGCCCTTTCCGGCCAAGGTGCGCACCGTCATCCCCACCGCCGACCGCCAGAAGGCAACCGTCAAAGTGCGCATCGCCATTCCGGACTTGGATAAATACAATTTCATTCTGCCCGACATGGGTGTGAAGGTCGCCTTCCTCGAAGAGCCGAAACCGCCTGCGAAGGATAAGAATAAAGACAAAGATAAGACGCCTCAGGCCGTGGCCTTCATACCCAAGAGCGCCGTGCGCTCCGACTCTAGTGCTTCCTTCGTGTTCTTGGTTCGAGATGGAAAAGTCGAGCGCCGCGCGGTTAGCCTGGGCACCGATCGCGGTACTGACGTTGCAGTCTTATCCGGCATTTCGCCCGGCGACTCCCTGGTCGTCAAGGGCCCTGAGAATTTGCACGACGGTGACAAAGTCGAAATCCGTTAACGGGAGCTGAACATGATTCGAGTGGATGGAAATGGCGATTCTTCCAGCCTAATCAAAGTTCGCGGTTTGAACAAAACTTACAGCCGCGGCGGCGAGAAAATTCAGGTTCTGCAGGGCCTGAATCTCGACGTGGATAAGGGCGATTTCGTGGCCTTCATGGGCCCCAGCGGCTCCGGCAAGACCACCTTGCTCAATCTTCTCGGCGGCCTCGACGTGCCCTCGGCCGGCAGCATCACTGTCGCCGGCGACGAAATCACGCACATGTCCGGCAGCAAGCTCACCCACTGGCGCGCCCGCCACGTCGGCTTCATCTTCCAGATGTACAACTTGATTCCGGTTCTCACCGCCTATCAAAACGTCGAGCTTCCGCTTCTTTTGACCAATCTCTCCAGATCCGACCGCCGCAAGCATGTGGAAACCGCTCTCTCCATCGTCAATCTGGCCGACCGCATGCACCACTACCCCCGGCAACTCTCCGGGGGGCAGGAGCAGCGCGTCACCATCGCCCGCGCCATTGTTTCTGACCCGACGTTTCTCCTGTGCGACGAGCCCACCGGCGACCTGGACCGCAAGAGCGCGGACGAAATCATGGCCCTCATTGACGAGCTTGTCGGTAAGTACAGCAAGACCGTCCTAATGGTTACGCACGATCCGGTCGTTGCGGCGCGAGCTCACACAACGTTGCATCTTGAAAAAGGCGTTCTCGTCGAGGGCAAGACTTCACGTGAGAGCGTCATGGCCGGAGGTGCTGCATGAAATTCAGCCGCTTGATCCTCGCCAATCTGTTCCGCAAAAAGATTCGACTCACGCTTACCATAGGCTCTTTCGCCATCGCTCTGGTTCTCTTTACGTTTCTTGCCGTTGTGAAGAGCGCCTTCAGCCGCGGCACGGAAATCGCGGGCGCGGACCGCCTGGTCGTCGTCAGCCGCATCGGGCTAATGCAACTAATGCCGATCTCCTACCGCGACAAAATCCTTGCCATTCCCGGCGTCAAAGCCGTCACGCACAATCACTGGTTCGGCGGTGTCTATCAAGAAGAAAAAAACTTCTTTCCACAGTTTGTCATCGACCCGGAAAATCAACGCCAGGTGATGACTGAGCTTGCGGTGCCTGACGACCAGTGGAACAATTTCCTGAAAGACCGCCAGGGCGCAATTGCGGGCGCCCGCACGGCCGCACGCTTCCATTGGAAAATTGGCGATCGCATTCCCATCAAAACTACTCTCTATGGCGGCAGCTCTTGGGAGTTCAATCTCGACGGCATTTATCACAGCGAGCGTCCCGGTGGCGACGAGAGCCAGTTTTGGATTCAGTGGAAATACTTTGACGAGAATGCGATCGCGGCGGTCAAGAGCACGGCCGGCTGGTACGTGGTCAAGCTCGATAGCCCCGACGACGCCGTCCGCGTGGCCAAGGCCATTGACGAAAAGTTTGCCAACTCGTCGTTTGAGACCAAGACCGAGACGGAATCCGCCTTTGCCGCGTATTTCGTCAAGCAGTTCGGAAACATCGAACTCTTAATCCTCACCATCGGCAGCGTCGTTTTCTTTACGCTACTCTTGGTCACCGGCAACACCATGGCGATCTCCGTGCGGGAGCGCACCTCCGAACTGGCCGTCCTGAAAGCCATCGGCTTTTCCGGACGCGCCGTTCTTTTCTTCGTCCTGGCAGAGTCCGTCGCCATCGCCCTCGTCGGCGGCTTCCTGGGCTTGGCGCTCGCCTACTTGGCCATCCCTGTTATCGGCGTGGCTCTCACCGGCCTTCTACCCCCGCTCATCCTTTCCAAGTCGCTTCTGACACTTGGCCTTGTTTTCGCCCTCTTTGTTGGAGCTGCCAGCGGCCTGCTGCCGGGGATCGGCGCCATGCGCATGCGCGTGGTGAACGCGTTGAGGAGAGCCTGAAATGGCGATTCCACTCGTTTACAACGTTCGGAGCGTCAGAGCTCGCTGGACCTCCACAATCGTTGCGGTGGTGGGGATTGCCGGAACCGTGGGTGTCTTCGTTGCCATGTTGTCGCTCGCGCGCGGATTCAGGGCCACGCTTGTTTCTTCCGGCTCCGCGGAGAACGCGCTCATTACCCGCGCGGGTGCCACATCCGAGATGACCAGTGGAGTCTCTCTCGATTCGGTCAAAATCATCCAGGATGCTCCGGGCATCGCTCGTGGGGCCGACGGCCCGTTGCTAACACCGGAGGCGGTCCTGATGGCGCCGATTCCGCTGCGTTCCACCGGCACTGATGCCAACGTTGAGCTTCGCGGTGTCGCGCCTAACGTCTTTACCATTCGCAGCAACGTCAAAATCATCGAGGGCCGCATGTTTCGGCCGGGTCTGTCCGAAATCGTCGTCGGCAAAAACGCCAAGACGACCTATTCGGGCTTGACTCTGGGAAGCACAATTTGGCTCGGTAGCGCACGTTGGGAAGTCGTGGGCATTTTCGACGCGGGCGGCAGCGCCTTCGATTCCGAAGTTTGGGGCGACGCCCACCTCCTTAACGGCGCCTATAAGCGTCCCGACACTTTTTCTCAATCCGTTACCGTGCACCTCGCTTCGCCTGCTGCCCTTCAAAAATTGAAGGACTCGCTCACCGCCGATCCGCGTTTGAATGTAGACGTAACCCGCGAAATCGACTACTACACACTGGGCGGGTTCGTCGCGTTGATCATGGCCATCGGCGCGGTCTTCGGCGCTCTCAACACCATGTACTCCGCCGTCGCCGAACGCGGCCGCGAAATTGCCACCATGCGCGCGCTTGGCTTCGGGGGCCCTTCGGTTGTCTTTTCTTTTCTCGTCGAGGCACTGCTGATTTCCTTCACCGGCGGAGTCATAGGCTGCCTCGCCGTTCTGCCCCTCAACGGCCTGACCACCAGCACCATGAATTTTCAGACTTTTTCCAACCTGGCCTTCGCCTTCAAGATCACCTTTGATCTTCTTTGGATGGGCGTGCTCTTCGCTCTGGTCATGGGTGTCCTCGGCGGCATGCCCCCGGCCATTCGCGCCGCGCAGCGTCCCGTGGCATCCGCCCTCCGCGAACTGTAGTCTTAGGAATTCGCATCGCAGACCTGCAGGAACCTCGCTCCCACGACGGCACGCGGGGGTATACCCACCCATTTAACGGTCATTACCAATTGGCGATTTACTCTTCGTCACCAACTCTCTTGACGATCCCGCCGTCTCAGCCCAGCCTGGCATAGAATGGTGTTCGGAGCTGGGATGGCCGCTACTGCAAATCAACCCGGTGACAAGCGAAGGTGCGTCTACTGCGGGAAGGCTATCGCCGTGCATCTGACGCAATGCCCGTATTGTCGCGAGATGGTTCCCGAGAGGCGCGCGTCTCGCCGTTCGGGCTCCAACGGGCGCCAGCAGATTCGCCGCGGACTCCTCTACATGCTTCTTGCGGCGGTGATTTATTATTTCGCAGCCGGGTATGCTGCGCCGCTGAAACCACCCGTGCAGGTGGTCCCTTTTGTCACTAGCTATCTTTCGCCGTTGCTATTCCTGGGCGGCCTGGGGCTGACGCTCTACGGCCTTTTTCTGCGCGTTAGGTCTTGAACTGTTTTCGGACAGCATTACGAAATTGCTGAAAAAACTGCAATATGTTCATTCGAGCGGCACTCGTGTTCGAATAGCACAGCTTCCTTGGAACAACTTGACAGGAATCGGTGCTCGAACGAGGGCACCTGTTCGAACGGCCAGCGTGACCGATTGGGGTAGTACCCTGCTTTCGAGTCTTCTTCTCCACGCAAATCCTGTGGCTTACTGGGACAGAGGCCGCGTCCGGCTGCCTCACGTCTCATCGCAAAGCGCTCGACAGAGGGGAAGAAAATGAAAAAGCAATGGTTCCTGGTTGTATTTTTGGCCTTGGGTCTCTCCCTGTTTCTGACCGTAGGTGCGGATCGCGCCGCCGCGCAAGGTCCCGCAGGCGCTGGCGCGGCAGGCGCAACGACGCAATCCTCGCATAGTTCGCACTCGCTTAATCCCATCAAGTGGGTCAAGAAAGACAAGAGTTCCACCGATGCGAACGCCAGCAGAAGCGAAATCGAGAAGAAGCTCACTCCCAAATTACAGGCGCGGGGACTGTTGGCGGCCAACGCTAATGCCACGGATGCATGCGCCCCGTTTACGGCATTGAATGAATGTGTGGCCGCGCTGCACGCAAGCCATAACCTTGGATTGGATTTCAATTGCCTGCGCGCCGATGTGACGGGCGTGCTGACCGGCGCTGACCTGTCTGGATGCACCGGCGCAGGCGAGAAAGCTTTGAGCCTGACCAAGGCGATTCATGCGCTGAAACCGGACGCCAAGGCAAAGGGAGAAGCGAAGAACGCCGAGCAGCAAGCCAAGGACGATCTCAAGGAAGTGGGCGTGTAAGGCCCAACTTACAGAAAGATTTCCTCGAAGTCGAAACGGGGCGAGGGCCGATGACCACGGCCTTCGCCCCTTCTCTTTCGAAGGGCATAACGATCGCAACGGTCTTGAAACAAACGCCCAGCCATCAACTCGAGACGGACGCCTGTGCTGACGCGGGAACCGAAGGCGATGCGGAAGGAGCGGCAGAATCAGAAGAGGGAGAGCCCGTCGCGGATGCGGAAGCGGGGGTGGCAGCTGCGGAGACAGAGGATCGCGACGAAGCGGACTGCGAAAGGTCAGTGTCCGTTGTGGCCGCGGCCGCGGTGGCGCGGTAACGCACGATGAGCAGGGTGAGGTCGTCGGCCTGGTGAGCGCCGCGCGTGAAATTCTCCACGGATTCAAGAATGCACTTCTGGAGCTGCTCGAGCGGACATTCCGTCTGGCCGGTCAGAAGTTGCTTGAGTCGAGGGACGCCAAAGAGCTGGTCATCGGGATCCATGGCCTCGGTCACACCATCGCTGAAAAGGACGAGCGTGTCGCCGGGCTCCAGCTTGAGGCAGGCGGCGCAGTATTCGGCTTCGGGAACCAAGCCGACGGGAAAGGAACCTTCGGTGAAGGCTTCTTCGGCGACGCCACGGCGGATCAGGAAAGGCGAAGGGTGGCCAGCGTTGATGAATTCCAGATGGCCGTCGTGATCGAGGATGCCGAAGAACATCGTGGCGTAGCGCCCGACCTCCGAGTGATCGCAAAGAAAACGATTCACATGGTTGAAGACGCGCGCGGGATCCGTGCCCAGAGTCATGCCGGAGAGCGCGCCCTGAAGCATGGTGGTAAGAAGAGCGGCGCCAAGTCCTTTGCCGGAAACGTCGGCAATGAGAAAGGCGGTGCGCCTATCGCTGAGCGGAAAGACGTCGAAATAGTCGCCTCCCACCGACAAGCACGGGGAATTGATGCCGGTCACGGCAAAGTGCGGGTGATCGGGGAAATTGCGCGGGAGCAGCGCCTGCTGGATGTTCCGGGCAATGTTAATTTGCTCCTCGAGGCGCTGGCGCTCGCGCTCGCGCTCGACGAGGCGGGCATTGTCGAGAATGCTGGCGGCGTCTCCCGCGAGAGCGTCCAGGATCTGCCGGTCCAACTTAGAGAAGGCCGCGGGGCGCCGCGAATCCAGATAGAGAACGCCGAGGAGTTCGCCGCGCTTGATGTTGATCATGGACTCCTGCGTGTTCGCGCGGGACATGGCGCGAAGAGGAATCACCACAACCGCGCGGAGACGCTGCGCGACGATGCTCTGCGCCGCTTGCAAATCGAAGTCGGCTTGCGCCAGGTCTTCGGTGATCACCGGAGACTGCTGTTTGAGCGCCAACTGGATGGCGGTCTGGCTGGGCGTGAGGCTTTCCGGCGGAAGGCGGAGGCCGCCGCTGCGGCGCGCGAGTCTTACTTTCAGCGCGCCGGCGGCATCGACTTCGAGGAGCAAGCCGCGGTCGGCGTCGGTGACGGAGACGGCGTGATCCAGCATCGTGCCAAGAACAGAATCGATCGGAAGCTGCGAATGAAGGAGCGAGGTGGCTTCCAGCAGAAGGTTCAGTTTGCGCAGGCCGCCGCCGGTGGGCTCGGAACTGGTGATGTGCTCGATACGCGAGAGAAGCTGCGGAATCGATTCGTCGTCTGAACTGCTCGCGGAGCGAAAGATGATCTCGTAAGAATCGTCGAGGCCGAAGTTGATGGTGTCCCGGTCCTGGAGCTCGCGGCTCTCCACTTTTTCGCCGTTGACGAAGAGACCGCGGCGCTGGCCGCGATCTTCAAGATAGAAGCGGTTGGCTTCGATCACCACCGCCGCGCAGTTGCGGGAAATCCGGCGATCAGAGAGCTGCAAATGGTTCCCGGTTTCGGCGCCGCGTCCGATCAAAAATGGAGTTTGCGTGATGCGGACATAGCGGCGCGCGCCGTCCGGAGAGACGACTTCGAGAACCACTTCACCCGCTACAGGAACGGTGTCGGGCATGGGTGAGTCCCAAGACCGCCATTGTAGCACGCGAAACGCAGCGGGGAGATCCGTAGCCTAGGAAGGTAAAACGATTAAGGAACTAGGCGCCAATTCAGTTGCACCCCGCCTGGAGCGGGGATGAACGTGGGCGGGGAGGGCCGCCGGTGAGCTGAAATGGTTAGCTCAAGACCTGCAGCGGCCCGACCGCCTTCCCATCCCTTCCAGGGAAGAGATGGTATGCCGATTAGCCCTTGTTGTTGAGGGTAGCGGGCTGCGCTAAGCGGAAGGTTAGGTGGGTTTCGGCGGGATACTTCACGTCCTTTTTCCCGGTGAAGTAGGCGACGGTTACACCCGCGCCTGCTCCAATGGGCCCGCCGATGAGCGCGCCTTCGCCACCGGCCGCGAGGGCGCCGATTAGAGCGCCGCCGCCCGCACCGCCACCAATCCACGCCCAGTTGCGCTTCTTGTGGCTGACAGCGGCACGACCCGCCGAGGTGGTGCGCAGGTCATAGGTTTGGCCGTTCATCTGTACTGCATCAAGGGCCAAACGGAGATCCGCCCTGCCCTTCAGGTGTCCGGATTTGCGCGCGTCCACGACTCGCCCCTCGACATGCGTGCCTTGAGGGATGGCGGTCTTGCCGTCCACGACGACCGGCTCATTGACCGTCGCCTGGAAGTGATCGCCGGCCTTGTTCTTGTTGCTGGCTAGCGACTGATCCAGGGTGACGTGGATCCGCGTGCGCTCCGGAATAGTGATGGGGTCGGGGTGACCGGCGTAAACAGTGGCGCTGAAGCCCAGCGCAACCGCCAACAGCACGGTCCCCGCCACCATCAGATAACTGCGTTTGGGTAGATGCATGTGCACCTCCTACCTGAGAAAGGACGCAGGCAGTATTCCAGAGGATGCCAGTCTAAGTTGTTTGAAAAACAGGGGATAGTAGCCGTCTGAGGTTCGTGGCGAGGTAAGAAGTTCAGTGTGCGGGCAATGTTGGCGTACTGAGAGTTCTAGCGATGAAGGAACACGAAAAGCAGGGACTAATTTAGCCTGCGTGATTCTGCTGACCAGGCGTTTTGAATGGAGCCAAATCGGGTAAGAGCGCGGTCAGGATCCCGATCGCAGGGAGAAACGAGCAGACGTGATAAACGAAGTTGATATCCATTAGATCGGCGAGCTTGCCCAAAAGAGCGGCGCCTACGCCACCGAGTCCAAAGGCGAGCCCGAAGTAAAGACCGGAGACTGCGCCCACGCGTCCGGGAACGAGTTCCTGGGCATAGACAACAATCGCGGAAAAAGCCGAAGCGAGGATGAGCCCGATCACGACGCTGAGAATGCTGGTCCAAAACAAGTTGGAGTAGGGCAAGAGCAAAGTGAACGGGAGAACGCCAAGAATGGAGCACCAGATCACGTACTTGCGGCCGATCTTGTCGCCCACCGGGCCGCCAATGATGGTTCCCGCGGCTACGGCGCCGAGAAACACGAAAAGGTGGAGCTGGGCGCTTTGCACGGAAACGTGAAACTTGTTCATCAAATAAAACGTGTAGTAGCTCATCATGCTGGCCATGTAGAAGAACTTCGAAAACATCAGAGCAACCAAGATTGCGAGGCACAACGCGATCTTTTTGGCCGGCAAAACCGGACGCCGCGTCGAAGCCGCCACGGGCGCGAGGCGGGCCTCATCAATGGAAATTGATTTCGGCTGATACGACTTGTGCTGCCTGGCCCACGATCCAATGTTGACGAGCATGACGATGCCGAGCAAAGCCAGGAACGAAAATCGGGCGATGCTGGATTGCCCCTTGGTGAGGAAGAACGCCGCAAGCAATGGGCCCAAGGCAGAGCCAGCGTTGCCACCGACCTGAAAAAGCGATTGCGCCAGTCCGTGCTGTCCACCGGAGGCCATTCGGGCAACACGCGATGACTCAGGGTGAAACACCGCGGAACCGATACCAACCAGTGCCGCAGCCGCCAGAATGGTGCCGAAGGTCGGAGCCATGGCGAAGGCCAGCAAACCAATCAGGGTGATTCCCATGCCGACGGCCAGGGAGTACGGCTGGGGACGCCGGTCGGTGTAAAGCCCCACCAAGGGCTGCAGAAGAGAAGCAGTGACCTGCGACGTGAGGGCGATGAGACCCACTTGCCCTAAATCAAGATGGAAAGTGTTCTTGAGTAGCGGATAAATGGCGGGGATCAGCGATTGAACTGTATCGTTCAAGAGGTGGCAAAAGCTGATGGCCAGAAGAATCTTGAAGACGGTCTTGTCCGTTGTGTCTGTGCGAGCGTCGGCTTGCAACGCAGTCAGATTGGCATCGGTCGACATCTACGTCGGGATTCCCGGAATCATCATGGAGATTATCTCGCTGCGGATGCGAGGCGGCGGGTGACGTAGTCCTCAACGTAGGCGTCGAACAGTTCGTTCAAGCGGCGGCAGACCGGGCCGGGGGCGGGAATTCTGTGGCCGGCAATCTCACCGGCGCCGATGAGATTGCGATTCGTGGAGGAAATGAAAACCTCGTCCGCGGAGTAGACGTCCTCGGGGCGGAGCGACTGTTCGACCACGGATACGCCGGCTTCGGGCGCGATTTCCATCAGGATGCCGCGGGTGACGCCTTCGAGGCAGCCGGAGTTGAGTGGGGGCGTGAGGATCTTGCCGTTCTTGACCGCGAAAATGTTCGCGGAAGTGCATTCGGCAACTTCGCCGCGTTCGTTGAGCATGACGACTTCGTCGAAACCTTCTTTGTTCGCTTCCGCGACGGCCCAGACATTGTTGAGCCAGGAGATGCTTTTTACGCCCGCGAGAGGAGAAGCCGCATGGCGGCCGTCGTGGCGGAGCGCGAGGCGGACGATTTCACGGTGCTCCGGGAGCGGCGCGGTGTAAATAATCAGATCGACTTGCGGGTGTTTCTCGTCGCTCTGCCAGAAGCCCACGGTATTGTAAACGAGATAGATGCGCGCGCAGCCTTCCGCGACTTTGTTGGCGCGAATGACTTCGTGAAGATGGACGCGGACCTTGGCCGCGGTGTAGGCCATCGGAAGGCGGGTGACAGCGGCGTCTTTTTCGAGGCGGCGCCAGTGGCGCTCGTAGGCAAAAGCTTCACTGCGGGAGATGCGCAGCGTGGTGAAGATGCCCCAGCCGCAAATGAGGCCGGCCTGGCCCGGAGAAAGACGGACTTTCTCGATGGGCAGAAGACGGTCGTTGTGAAAAACGTTCGGGTGAATCACCTGGTCCTCATGATTCGAATTGTAGACTGTCTTCTATTGTATCTGAAAACTGCGTGAGGGGCCGCGTGGTTGGCGGTCCGTTAGCAGAATTTTCGATCCACGCGGTTCGGTGCGAGCCCCAAAGCGGAACCAAAGGAAAAGTCGCGCACCGAAAAAAGAGGGCGGGCTGAAGCCCGCCCTCTTGGAAGTCAAGTCCTTGAACACGTAACAGCTAAGCGGTCGATGGGACCCGAACAAACTCCAAGCAGTCGATTCGTCAGAAGAGCAGTTTCAAGGCAAACTGAATTTGCCTTGCTGACCCGAAATCGCCTGTTGGAAAGCGCGTGGACTGAATTCTTCCAAATGATGTACTTGCCACGTTAAGGACAGGGTTGCCGAAGTTCGGATGGTTGAACACGTCAAACATCTCGGTCCGGAATTGGAGAGTCAATCTCTCAGTAATTTTCGTGTTTTTTCTGACTGAGAAATCGGTATTGAGGAAATTAGGGCCGGTGATCGCATCGCGACCCAAAGTCCCGGGATGGCACACTCCGGCGACGCAGGGCAAGACGAAAACCGCCTTGTTTGCGAACCATTGCGCAGGATCTCCGGTTGTCTGGACGGCCCCGGTCAGGTCCGGCCTGACTGTTAGAGAGATTCCGGGGCCCGGACCGATGGCAATTGTCGGATTGATGGGATTACCACTCTGGGCCTGCGTGATGATGCCCAATTGCCATCCAGAGACGAGACGGTTGGCTCTGAAGGGCAACTCGTAGAAGCCGCTGAGGACAAAGCGGTGGCGTGCGTCGAACTCTGACCGACCATAATCGCCACGCGGGTTATAGGCGTCTTGGATGATTAAACTCTCTCCCGTAGAAAGAGAGTTGTAGTCCAGCGACTTGGAAAAAGTGTAGGAAGCTGAAAACTGGAGGCCGCGGGAGAAATGCTTGTTGACCGTTGCCCACAGCGCGTTGTAGTTCGAGTTCCCGACGCTGTTTACCTGGTTAAAGTTACCGATGGGGCAGATGGGGTTGGGCGGAGCGCATTGCGCCGGAATTACCGGACTCGTCAGTGGAAGCGTCGGAAACGGGCGTGTACTTCCGTAGACGCCGCCGGTGACGAAGGGCTGATTGATGTTCTGAGTGAGCTGTAAATGCGTGGCCTTCATGCCCACATAAGCTACTTCAATTCCCAGATTGGAAGTAATCTGGCGCTGGATCGTCAGGTTCCAGTCTTGGGCATACATGTCGTCGAAATTGGAGTTAATGGCAGAGGGACCCAGGCTGATGCCGGTGCCTGCCGGGAAGGGATTCTCCAAAGTGATGCTGCTCGACGCCGAACTGAGGGAGAGCGGCACAGCGAACAGCGGATTGGAGCTGAGCCCGGTGACAATATTGGTTGTGGGGTCCTGAGTCATGATGGCGTAAGCCGCGCGGACAGAGGTCTTGCCACTTTTGAAAGGGTCCCAGGCAAAGCCGATGCGCGGCTGGAAGTTCTTGTTGTTCGTGTGATAGGGCTGGCTGGCCTGAACCAGCGTGCCGGTTGCCTGGTCAAAGTTTGTGAAGCGATTGGCTGCTTCCGAAGGAGTGGAGTTCCAGGCGTAACGAAGGCCAATGTTCAGTGTGAAGTGGGGTTTCCATTTGAAGCTGTCCTGGGCAAAAACGTCATAAGCGGGCTGAAGGATCTTGTTATTCCCTGAGCCGAGCAGGTCGGTAAACGCATTGGATTTGTCTGCCAGGAAGTTTGCCAATGTCGTGAAACTAAAACTCCCGATGTTCTCTGCAATGTTGTTGTTATAAGCGCGCCGGGTTTCTCCGCCGAAGGCGAAGGAGTGCCGCCCTTTGAGCCAGTTCAATGTGTCATTCAGAACTGCCGTGGTATCGCCGCGGCCTTGCGGTTCGCCGGTGGGGCCGCCAAAGCCCAAGGTGCCGGCGACGTTGAAAAACGGCAACCCCGTGGCTGCCGGCGAGCCCGCCGGCATGCCGATATTGAACTTTGTGGGGTCCAACAGTCCGTTGGGCGTGAAGGTTAGGTGGATACGGTTGAAACCTAGACGCACCGTGTTGGCAAGCGCCGGGCCAAAGGTGTGGTCTTCGCTGAGTGTGGCCAGATGGCGAAAGCCGTCGCGCGTGTCGCCGAATCCAGGAATGTTCGTCGCGATCGCGCCGCCTGCCGTGGGCTCTTGGCGAAGGTCCTTCTGAACAACGTAATAACCGTGAAGCCGGTCGCTTTGTCTAAGTTCGACGTCAATATCCGCAGATCCTTGGTTCAGAGACACATTCGCCAGCGTGCCTCCCGTAAAGCCCGTAAAATCAGCCGGGGCAGCTGACGCATCGGTGGCTTGGTGGAAATTGGCAGGGGGAATGAGCGGCAAGAGCTTCTGTACTGCCGGCGACGTAACCGCGGCTCTTTGATTTTGGCTTGGGACGGTACTAGTGACGGTAAGGAGTTGATGTTGGCGAATTCCTTCGTAAGCAAGGAAAAAGAACGCTTTGTTCTTCTTGATAGGGCCGCCAAAGTCTGCACCGAATTCGTTGCGTTGGAAAGGGGCTTGCAGGGTCGGCACAGTATTAAAGAAGTTTCGCGCGTCCAGATCATTGTTGCGGAAAAACTCGAACAGCTCGCCGTGGTATGCATTGGTTCCGGAACGAGTCGCGAGGTTTACGATGGCGCCCGAGTTCCGTCCGTACTCTGCTGGAAATGCTGAGTTGTCGATCTTGGACTCCGCGAGCGTATCGATCGGCGGCTGGAAGGTAATCTGGTTCTGAACGTTGTCGTTCAAATTGATGCCATTGACCAGCCAATTCGTCGTGTCTTCGCGCTGGCCAGCAGTATTGACCCCGAAGGAGCCTTGTCCGCGTAGCGGCGCAGAGAGAAAGCCGTTTGCAGGCGGCGTCATCGTCCCGGGGGTCAGCAGGGTCAGGTCTGTGAAGTGGCGGCCATTCAGCGGGATTTCCTGCACGGTCTTGTCGTTGATGACTTGGCCCATACTGTTCGTTGTCGTTTCGATGATGGCCGCATCGGCGACTATCTCCACGTGTTCCGCGGCTTCGCCGATCTTGAGTTGAACGTTCTCAGTGACTGAGGTTGCTACCTCAAGTTTGAGGTTCGAGATCACCGCCGTTTGGAAACTCGTAGCCCTGAACTCGATGCGATAAACTCCGATCGGAAAGGAGGGGAAGAGATATGCCCCGGAGGAATCTGTTTTTGTGACCGATTCAACGCCCGTGGCCTGGTTCGTCGCGACGACCCTAGCGTTGGGAATCGCTGCCCCAGTGGGATCCGTTACAGTGCCGCTCAACGCCGCAGTGGATTGCGCGAACGCTGCGCTGCCCAACCCAGCGAAAAGTACGACAAAAAAGAAGAGGCCTAAGAACACCCTTCGAATCATCGACGCTTTGTTCACATGAACCTCCATTATTCCGTTCCTCCTGGCAAAAAGCACTCCGTCAGATGGCCGTGAGAACGCCTGGAACCGCTATCATGGTGGTGACCGTGGATCAAAACACCCTGAAACGGGTGCGGTTCGGCAGAATCTCTAATCTTCGATCAGAGTTTTCCCCCTGTGAAGCGTACGGAGCCCCAATCAAAGTTCGCAATCTCGGTGCCAGAAACGTATAAAGCAAATTTCTAACAAAGCGCCTTCATATCAATAACTTATGAATAGGTCATTGGAGATAAGGGCGAGGAGGCGGGTCCGAGGTCCCAAAAACTGAAGCAACTTACCAAATTCTGAAGATTCCGTATACCCAATTACCTATTCTGAGTTGCAGCAGGTCGCCTTTGCAAAACAAGGCAGCTAGGGAGCACAGCCGACGGGGAGGAGCAGCACTTGGCCCTCGTGGATGAGGTTCGCATCAAGGATGTCCGGGTTGGTGCGGGCGATGCAAGACCAGAAGGAAGCATGACCGAGCTGTGTTTGCGCAATTTTCCACAGCGTGTCGCCCTTCCGCACGGTGAACTTTGTTGCCGGGCGGCGAGGCGACACGCCGGGGGGCAAATAAATCCGCGAGCCCGCC
>QHYF01000370.1 GCA_003224075.1 Acidobacteriota bacterium | reverse complement strand
CGCGAAGAGTTCGTCTCCGCCCAAACCCGATAAAGCAACTTTTAATCCGACTTTTCTTGCCGCCCACGAAACGAAATACGTATTGATCGCGTCCATGGTGGGCTGGTCGAGCGCGGCAAGCGCTTCATCGAGGCGCGCAAGAACCGCCTCTCCGTTCAAGGGCACTTCGCTGTGCTTGGTCTTGCAGCGCTTCGCGATGACCCGCGCGAACTCTGCTTCATCGTGTGCCGTGCCCGGAAACGTAAGTGTGAAGCTCTGGATTCCCGCCTGCTCGCGGGCGGCCAGGGCCGCGATTGCGCCGGAGTCCAGCCCGCTCGATAGAAAAAGTCCCACCGGCACGTCGGCGATGAGATGCGCGCGCACCGCGTCTTCAAGCAGCGGCCGCAGCTTCTTCGCCGCGGAACTAAGATCACGCGGTTTGCGTGTGTCGCGCGCAGCCGGCGAAAGCGCGGGGTCCCACCAGGGCCGCGGGCGTGGCGTGCGCCGGCGCTCCGGAACGTGGAGGAGCATTCGATGGCCCGGCGGCAGGGAAAACACTCCTTCGAGGAGCGTGACCGGCTCGGACACGCTGCCGAAAAGCAGGTAGGCGGTGAGAGCATCCTGCGAAATGCGCTTGGTCGCGGCGCCGCTGGCGAGAAGTGCGCGAACTTCCGAAGCAAACGCAAAGCCGTCCGGCGTCTGCGTGTAATAAAGCGGCTTGATGCCCAGCGGGTCGCGCGCCAGGAAAAGAATTGGCGCGGTGGCGTAGCGCTTGCGGAGATCGAGCAACGCGAATGCGAACATGCCGCGCAGTTCGGCCAGCGAATCTTCCCCCCACTCTTCCCAGGCGTGAACGAGAATCTCCGTGTCCGATTGCGTGGCAAACCGATGGCCGCAGAGCGTAAGCCGCTCGCGCAGTTCGCGATAGTTGTACAGCTCGCCGTTGAAGAAGACGGCAACGTCCTTGGTTTCGTTCCAAACGGGCTGGTGGCCGCCCGCAAGATCGATGATGCTCAGACGGCGCACGCCGAGCGCGAGCCCTGGCGCGCGCGCATCGCCTGTGAGAAAACCTTCCTCATCGGGACCGCGGTGGCGCATCGCGGCGGTCATCACGCGCGCGCGCGATTCCGCCTCGGCGCTGCGTGAGACGAAGGCGACGCCGCATATGCCGCACACGCTATTCTTTGATCTCCGGGGTGGAAACGAACGCACTGCCGGCCCGCAACGCGTTCTTGCGCAATTGGAACCGTGGGATTCTCAGGCGCCTGTCGGCATACCAGGCAAGCGTTGCCCGCAACATCAAGAAAAACAATGCCCCCGCGGCGCTCAGCACAAGATACAAAAAAGACTCGCGCTCCAGCATCAGGCTCCAGTCCACCGCTTCTTCCCATCCCGGATAGACCGCGTCCAGCAAAGGCCGGAGATGAAATCCGTCGAGCGGGAGCCGCGCCAGCCGCACGTGAGCGAAATGTTCGAACGTGTACTCGTGCGGATAATTCGGGATGGCGCCCGCGGCCTCGGCGAATACCGCGGGATTCTGCAGATCCTTGCGCGTCAAAGAGCGGCCTTGAGCATCTCTCAGAATGGCGCGGTAGGCTGGATCGACTACGATCCAGCGGTCGCCGATTAAGACCTCGGCAACGACATGCTTCGTGGTGCGGTCCGGAGTCAGCAATAGCAAGCGGCGCACCTGTAGATCGGAGCTTCGCGCGAGGTTCAGGAAGGCGTTCGTCGCCGTGCCGCAGACATTCAACAGTTGCCGGTAATTGAGTGTCATCTCCGGATCGCGCCGCGCGAGCGCATCCGGGTTCGCCGCGATGGCCCGCGATGGTTCGATGCGCATCCAGTTCAAAATGGCTTCGACCTTTTGTTCTGCGGGCAAGCTGTGGGGCACAATCGCGTCTGAGAAGCCGTCAAGATACCGGCGAACGGAGTATTCCCAGGCGCTGGAGTAGATCAGCGAAACCAGTGCAACAGCAAGGAGCAAATTGCTGCTCCACCAGGCTGCGCGAAAAATTCGATGTCCAGGCACCGGCAAAAAAACTCCTATACCAATCGCCGAGAATCTTGCTTTTCTGCTTGCCGTGCGGCAACCCTAGCGTATAGCGCTTCCATATCGCGCACGGGTTCGCCCCAGCCCAGCTGCAGCGTGACCTTCGCACACCCAGCCGCTAACCGCGCGTGCACTTCCGCTTCACCTAGGACCTGAGCAATGGCCTCAGAAAGCGCCTTGGCATCGTGGGGCACCACCAGCCCCGCCGCATTCGCCAAAAGCGGTGCGATCCCGCACTGTTCGGTCACGATGACCGGTGTTCCCGCCGCGATTGCTTCGGCCGCCGTGTTTCCAAAATTTTCGTTCTGGGATGGCAGGACGAAAACATCCGCGTCCCGGTAAGCGGCCCACTTGGCCTCGCCAAAGATCGGTCCCGTGAATTGAACTCTCGTTCGAACGCCGAGCTGCGATGCCAACTGCTCCAGTTGTGTCTTCACGCCGCCTTCGTCAGGTCCCGCGAATACCAGCCTCAAGGGTTTTCCCGTGAACTGCCCTGAAAGTTCCGCAAAGGCCCGCAGCAGCAATTCCGGGCTCTTCTTCGCCGATAGACGTCCCAGGAACAGGACGAGTTTCTCATCGTTCGAAATTCCCTGTGCTCTCCGGAAGCTTCCCCGCTCGGGCCATGATTCATGCGCTTCCACACCGTTCCGGCGCAATACGATCTTCGCGCGGGGAACCCCGCCCGTCAAAAGTTCTTCGATCTCCTGCTCCGAAGTCGCGATCACGGCGCTTGCTCCTTGCAGCAACCGCCGCCCACAAATCAGATGATACATCCGTTTCAGCCAAAGGCTCCGGACAATCGGAACGAACATCCCGATCGGCTCGATAACGTACGCCAGCTTCCTCGCGCGGCACGCCGCGGCCACGGCGGGTCCCAGCAAATCGTAGAGTCCAAAGATGTGGACTGCGTCGAAATTCTGCAGCCGCGCCCGGCAATAACGTTTGACCGCCGGGTTCCAGCTCACCGTTCGGTAACGCATCCATGTCGGAAGATAGATGGCCTGCACGCCGTTTTTTTCGCGCCGCCAGCCAAAGGGGGATCGTTCTGCTGCGATTTTCCCTTCCTCGGTCTGCATCTTTTTTTCCAGGCCCCAGTCGGCCGTGAGAACCGTGACCTGGTGCCCTCGCCGCCCCAATCCTTCGGAAAGCGCGCGAACCTTCACCGGGGGCCCGCCGAATTCCAGAAACGGAGCGTACGTTTCCGTGACGTTCAGGATTCGCATTGTTCGCGGAGGATTTTCTTCAGCGTCTTCGCGAAAACATTGAAGCGGAACTCGTATTCGACCCGCTGCCGCCCTCGCGCGCCCATCTCCTTCGCATGCTCCGGATCCTTTAGAAGCGCTTCGATGGAAGTGGCCAGCTGGATCCCATCGCCGTGCGGCACCAGGTAGCCGGTGACGCCGTCATCGATGATTTCGGGCGCTCCTCCGTGCGCCCCTCCGATGACCGGCTTTCCGCACGCCATCGCTTCCAGATACACCAGTCCAAATCCTTCGCTCCGGCTGGGCAGCGCGAAAATTTCGCACGCCGAGTAACACGCGGCGACTTCCGAGTAGCTCAATCCGCTCAGAAAATGTACATGGCGGTTGACGCCATTTTGATCCGCGAGCTCTTCGAGCCACGCGCGGTCATCGCCTGTTCCCACGAAGACAAGTTGCAGCTCCGGCCAGCGCGTCAGCAACCGCGGCAATGCCGTAATCAGCGTGTCCATTCCTTTGTATCGTTCGGCGGCAACCCAGCGTCCCACACTGAGGATGACGCGCCCGGAGGGAAAATCGCCGGGCGGTATGGGGTGCGAGCCCGGGCTGATCAGCGCTTCGAACTGCGGATCGAGCGCCCAGGGCAAAACGCGTATTCTCCCGCGAGAGACCCCCTGCTCCGTCGCAACGTGATCGGCCGTGTCGCGGCTGGGCGTCAGCACCAAATTCGCGTGACGCAGCGTTCGCCGCCGCAAGACGGTTAGTGGCTCCCACACGTCAATCCCGTGCGTGCAGATGATGGTCTTCAATTTTGGCGCCACCAAGCGCATTGTCTGCACCACGGTCCCCAGGTTTGGATGCCCGGCCAGGACAAGTTTTGCTTTGCGCCGCGCTGCCTGGATTGCCGTCACCGTGAATCGTCCCTTGGCGCGATTGCACCCCGTAAACACAAATTCGCGCCCGCCCAGGGTCATGCGGTGCAGCTCCGGCGAATCATTCAGGCTGATCAAACGGCATTCCATGCCGCGGCTGGACGCAAATTCAGTGAGCACTGCCGCCAAATGGCGGCCCGCGCGCTGCACCCCGCCGGGGGCGTCCAGCTCGGGGAAGAGGCCGATGACCACGCGCCGAGTCTGACAAGGGCTTTGCCGGAAGGCAAGTGTCTGTCGAAGGGGTAGTGTCTGAACGTTAGCGGAAGATTTGGGGCGCGCTTGAGAAAGCCGCTGGCTTGCGCTTGTTGCAGCGGCCCACCGGTGGCGGATCAGCATCCGCCACGGGCAGCAATTAGGGGCTCGCTTCTTCTTGGCCAGCGCCAAGCAGCGGAACGAGGTCGGTGAGGCGGTCGAGATAAATGTCGGCGGGATGGGCGGCGCGGTCGTGCGCGCCGAAGCCATAATTCACGGCGGCTGCCAGCGTTCCCGCGTTGCGCGCGGTTTGGACGTCGACTTCGGAATCGCCGATCAGGATGGCTTCGGCGGGAGCGGCGCCGAACTCGCGAAGGATCACTTGCACGCCGAGCGGATCCGGTTTTTTCGTTTCAAAGCTGTTGCCCCCGTACACCGCGCGAAAATATTTTGCGAGGCCGAGCCCTCCCAGGATGCGTATGCTGACACGCACTGGTTTGTTCGTGAGGACTGCCAATGAAAATCCCGCGAGCTGCTCGAGTGCTTCGGGGACGCCCGGGTAGGCGCACGTTGAATCCAGTTTGTGCTCTTCGTAATGAGCAAGAAAGAATTTCAGCGCCTTCTCGCGTTCCTCTTCCGTCGTGCCGTTGCCCAAGGCCCGTCCCATAAGTTGCGGCGCGCCATAGCCGATGTAGCCGGAAATGGTGTCCTCGTGCAGCTCTTCCCGGCCCATCTCGCGCAGCATGGCGTTGACGGAGAGGATCAGGTCGCGCTTGGAATCGATGAGCGTGCCGTCCAGATCGAAGATCAGCACGCGAGCCGAGGAAAAGTTCGGGACCGTCATGAACCAGCTATTGTAATATAGCCTGTCTTTTTCAACAGTCATCAAACGGCCATCAAAGTTCCACCAGAAATTAATCTCCGGCTTTTGCCGGAATTGCGGCATGTTCGCGTAAAATAAACGATTTGACCCGCGGGACGAGAATATTTCGGAGAACTCATGGCCCAGGTTTATCCCTTTCGCGCTTTTCGCTACAACCCCGCCCTCGCCCCGTTCGACCGCGTCCTGACGCAGCCCTACGACAAAATTTCTCCGGTGATGCAGGAAAAATATTACGCCGCGGACCCGCACAACCTGATTACCGTGGAGAAAGGCCGGGCTTATCCCGGCG
>QHYF01000369.1 GCA_003224075.1 Acidobacteriota bacterium | reverse complement strand
ATCTTTGATGCGGAGAGCAAAGCGATTCTGGCGGCGGATGACGTACAGATTCAGGGTGCCGATTGTCAGATGTGGCGACACCTTGTCTTTGTTAGCTTCGGCGTGAAGCGGTTGCGGCTTCGCAGGTGCGCCGGCAACGAGAAAGTCTTTCGGGAAGCCACCATCGGGGGGATTTAAGGTGACGGTTTCGCCTTCAAGATGAAGAACGGCGAGATGCGGGGGCCCCGCTGCGAGGTGAATCTTGTTGTCCCCTGCCGAGCCAACGGAATTGTCGCCGGGTTGGAGCCATTCGAGGCCGGTGAGAGAAAGCCAGCCGTCGGGCTTCAAGAGGTCCGCGGTGTGTTCGGCACGCCAGGAGACTAGGTCTTTCTGCCAGGAGGCATCCTGGGCGAGCGCCGGCGCGGAAAGATAAGCGCAGGCAAAGACTGCGAGCACCGTTGTGGCGAGAGAAGTCCGGGAACGCATACGGAAGTATAGCTCACGTTCGGACCTGCGCGAACGTTCGAGAGATCACAGGGAGGAGTGACACGGGTCACAGAAAGGCCGGGGCTTTGCTTTTAGAAAAAACGGGAATGATGGGGTGATGCCGGTCCGGCGCTGGAGGAGAACTCTTGCCGCTTTCTAATGAAGGAGTTAGGCGTGTGACGGAAAATTCGCTGACGCTAACGAGAATGCCGCCGAAGAGTGTATGCTTTGGAGCGTTTGGCCGAGTGGAGGGTTGGCCTCTTGTTGAAATCGCCTGAACGCGTCTACTCAATTGTTGGCAATCTCCAAAAACATTTTTGGCTCATAGCATCGGAGGAAGCTGCATGATCGTCGGTATTCCGCGAGAGACCTTTCCGAGCGAGCGGCGAGTGGCGCTAGTGCCCGCCACGGTCCCTAATCTGACAAAGGCCGGTTTGCAGGTGGTAATGGAAGCGGGAGCCGGAGTGGAAGCGGGTTATCCGGACGCTGATTACGCCGCCAAGGGCGCGAAGATTCTTGCCGATCGGGCCGAAGTGTTTCGAACGGCGGACATCCTTGTACAGATCTTGTGTTATGGATCCAACGACAAGACCGGCAAGGCCGATGTCGCACTGTTCCGGCGCGACCAGGTATTGATCGGATTCTTACGGCCGTTGGGGTCGCTCAAGACCATCCAGGAAATCGCCGGTAAGGGTGTGACTTCCTTTTCCGTGGAGTTGATGCCGCGGACCACGCGCGCGCAGAGCATGGACGCGCTCTCCTCCATGGGCACGATTTGCGGATACAAGGCGGTCATCATTGCGGCGGATAAATTGCCCCGAATTTTTCCTATGCTCACGACGGCGGCGGGAACCATTACTCCCGGCCGCGTTTTCGTCATTGGCGCGGGGGTGGCGGGTCTGCAGGCGATTGCTACGGCTCGGCGGCTCGGGGCGGTGGCCTCTGCCCACGATTTGCGCCCTGCCGCCAAGGAGCAGGTGCAGAGCCTGGGTGGAAGGTTCGTCGAGCTTCCCATAGAGGCCAAAGATGCCGAGGATCCGCGGGGGTACGCGCGCGCGCAGGATGAAAGTTTTTATCGAAGGCAGCGCGAGCTGCTGGGAAAAGTCGTGGCCGAAAGCGACGTGGTGATCACTGCGGCCGTTATCCCGGGGAAAAAACCGCCGGTTCTTGTTACGAAAGAGATGGTGGCGAATATGGCGCCGGGATCCGTGATTGTGGACTTGGCGGCGGAACGCGGAGGGAATTGCGAACTGACCCAACCTGGGGAGCTTGTAGTGGAGCACGGCGTGACGATTATCGGATGGTTCAACCTGGCCAGCGCCGTTCCGTATCACGCCAGCCAGATGTACGCGCGAAACGTGAGCGCGTTCCTCCTCCACCTCGTCAAGGACGAAAAGCTGCAGTTCGATTTAGAAGACGAGATTGTGCGCGACACGCTGCTGACACGGGGCGGAGAAGTGGTTAACGCCCGCGTCAGAGAATTTTTTTCGCTCCCAGCCTTGCCGGCTGAACCGAAGGAGGTGGCGAAATCATGAAGCTGGATCTGCTCACCAGCCTCTATGTTTTCATGCTGGCCGCGTTTATCGGATTTGAAGTGATCCGCCGAGTTTCTCCTCTCCTGCACACACCATTGATGTCATTGACGAACGCCCTCGATGCGATCGCTGTCGTGGGAGCGATCATCCTGGCCGGCGAGTACCACGAGCACAGGGCCCTGCTTGCCAAGATCCTGGGAACGATCGCCATCGTAGCCGCTACGAGCAACATCGTGGGCGGGTTCTTGATCACCGACCGAATGCTCAGGATGTTCAAGGCGAGCGGGCCGAAGAAACCATGAACAACCTGCCCGGCGCGGAACACATTATTGAGATTACTTACCTCATAGCCACCGCGCTTTTCATCCTCTCGCTCAAGTGGCTGAGCTCACCGAAGACCGCCCGCCGCGGAGTCTTTGCCGGCGAACTGGGTATGCTGCTTGCGGTTGCCGGGACGTTACTCCACCACGGCATCGTGGAGTACAAGTGGATCCTGATTGCCCTGGTGCTCGGATCGATTATCGGGGTGCCGCTGGGCGAAGTGGCGATGACCGCGGTGCCGCAGCGGACCGCGCTGAGCCATGCGTTTGGGGCGCTCTGCGTAACGCTGGTCGGGACGGCGGAGTTTTATTTACGGGCCCCAGATGTACCGCCATTCATGATGGCTGTGCTTTCCATGGAAGTGATTCTGGGCTCGCTGACGTTTACCGGCAGTTTGATGGCAGCAGGGAAATTACAGGAAGTATTGCCGCAGCGGCCGATCACATACAAGGGGCAAAACATTGTCAACCTCGGGCTCCTGGGGGTGGCCATCGTGGTTGCGGGCGTGCTGGTGGCGCATCCGGAAAGGACGCAGCTCTTCCCCGCGATTGTCGGTATTCCGCTGGTATTCGGCGTCATGATGATTATCCCCATCGGCGGCGCTGACATGCCGACGGTCATCTCGCTCTTGAATTCGTACGCTGGCCTCTCCGCCGCGGCGATGGGGTTCGTGCTGGAAAGCAAACTTCTGATCATCGCAGGCGCGCTGGACGGGGCATCGGGTTTCATTCTTTCGGTGAACATGTCG
>QHYF01000070.1 GCA_003224075.1 Acidobacteriota bacterium | reverse complement strand
GTTCTTCCGCGGGCAGTTCTGCAAGGTGAGCGTGGCCGATATCGAAATTAAAACGCAGGCCCGACAGGCGTGTTTCGTCGACGAAGGCCCGCAGGTAAGCGGGGTCGCCCATTTCACTCAAGGTGTTCTCCACGCAAATGGTCACGCCCGCGTGGTGCGCGTGCAAAATCAAATGCTCCAGCGAGCTGAAGGCGGCATCACGCTTACGCGGATCGGCGGTTTCCCGTGAACCGCCCATGTGCAGAATGAGGCGCGCGTAGGGCAAGTCATCGGCGACGTCGATGACGCGCTTCAGTTCGTCCATCGCTTCGACGCGGCGGACGCGCTCGACTTCGCAAATAGAAAGGGGCGTGCCGCTTTCGCGCATGGCGCTCATATCGCGGCTGGTCGGGGCGTGCAGGGAGACAAGCTGCAAGTTGTGCGCCGCCAGCGCGCTCGCCATGGCGGACACTTCCTGCTTCAGCGCATATTCGAAGTGGCTGCGGGTGCAGAAAATTTCAAGGCCCTGGAAGCCTGCCTCGGCGATCAGACCGAGGAGTTCCGGGGCCAGTTTCCGCGATACGAATAGGTACGTCGAAAGTAGTCTTTGCATAATGGTGCCGATTTTCCCGCAGCGGCGAAAGGCAATCTCACCGCAGGAGTCAAATTACCCCTGCAATCTCTGCGTTGCTTCCTTCTGTTCTCAATACCCCACCGCAGCCCCATCATCTCGCGGGTCGGCAGCGCCTAGCCGCTCGCCCGTTTGGGGATCGATGCCGATCGCATTCACCAGTCCAATGTGACCTCTGCGCTTGGTAGCATGGCCCATTGCGTTCAGCGCCTGTTCCAGTGCCGGAGGAAACTGTTGCTCCATGAGAATGCGGTCGGGAAGCCACTGGTGATGAAATCTTGGAGCATTGATGGCTGCCTGGGCTTCCATATCCAGCTTCATCCAGTTGATCACGCTGAGCAGAGTCGCGGAGATAATTGTCGGCCCGCCGGGCGAACCGGTGACAAAGCTAAGCTTACCGTCGCGGAGCAAAATCGTCGGCGTCATGGAGCTGAGCGGCCGGTGGCCCGGAGCGATGGCGTTGGCCTCGGATTGAATCAGTCCGAAAAGCGCATTGGGGACGCCCGGCTGAGTGGTGAAGTCGTCCATTTCGTCATTGAGCAGAAATCCGGCGGAGCAGGTCACGTGGGAACCGTAGCTGTCGTTCAACGTGTAGGTGCTCGCCACGGCGTTTCCTGCCGCGTCCACGACAGAGAAATGCGTGGTGTGCGGGCCTTCGCCTAAGCTGACCACCGTCTGCGGCGCAGGATCATGCTTTGCCGAGATCCCGCACGCGTGAGGAGCCCCAGCCTTGACTTGCTTGCTCGTCGAGGCGTGTCGCGCATCAATGGTTGCCGCCAGCTCCTTGGCGTAGCAGGGGGCGGTCAAACCCGCCACGGGCACCTGGGAATAGTCGGGATCAGCAAGATACTCGGCACGGTCAGCAAAGACGCGCCGCATGGTTTCCGCGACAATGTGGACGCTTTGCGGATCGTCCCAGCCCTTTAGAGGGACACCTTGGAGCATGTTGAGCGCTTCAATGACGGCCACGCCGCCGGAGCTGGGGGGCGGCGAAGTCAGCACTTCCCAGGTGTGCGCACCGTTTTCGTATTTTGCGCGCAGCACTTCGCGAATCTTTGGAGAGTAATGCGCGAGGTCGTCGAGGGTGATGAGACCGCCCATTCGCGCCATGTCCTGTGCGAGCATGCGCGCCGTCTCGCCGCGGTAGAATTCAGCAGCTCCGTTTTTAGCGATGCGCTTCAGAGTGGCTGCAAGTTCGGGCTGGCGCAAGGAATCGCCGGCCTTAAACATTTGGCCGGCGTTCAGGAAAATACGGGCGCTCAGGGAGAATTGCTGCAGTCCCGGGCGTTCCCGGTCGAATTCGCGCGCCAGCTTGTCGCTGACGGGAAAGCCGCCTTCCGCGAGCCGGATCGCCGGAGTCATAACGTCCGGAAGCTTCATCGTGCCGTAGGTCTTCAGAGCCAGTTCGAGACCGGCCACGGTTCCCGGGACCGCGACAGAACGATAGCCGATGACGGAGGCTTCTTTATCGAGGTTCCCATCCTTGTCGATGTACATATCGCGGGTGGCTTTGCCGGGGGCCACTTCGCGGTAGTCGAAGAAAGTTGTTTTGCCGCTGGCGAGGCGGACCAGCATGAAGCCGCCACCGCCGATGTTGCCCGCGGCGGGTTCGACCACCGCGAGCGCGAACGCCACAGCGACCGCCGCATCCACCGCATTGCCACCGCGCTTGAGGATTTCCACTCCCGCCTGAGAGCCAAGCTCTTCGTCGGTGGCGACCATTCCGTGGGCGGCGCGGACCGCCTGCTGGGGCCACGCTTTGGCGGCCCGGGCGTCATCGCGGGGCTTTGCGGGAGTTTGCCCTTTTGCGCTGGGCGTAAAGGGCAGGGTCGCTGCCAGCAGAACGGAGATGGAAACCAATATTGTTCTTCGGATTCGAATCATAAACCAAAGACACTAAGTGATTCGCGGGACAGCGTCAAGGCGAGCTGCCGCGTGGCGTGTTGCCTGCGACACAGAACCCGACATCGCCTAATTGTAGAAAACTCGCAGGGATCAATCTTCGTCGAGGAATTCGACGGTTGGGGGGGCGGGAAGCAGACCGGCCCTGGTGCCGCGGACAATCAGTTCTTTTACAGCTTGTTTGCCTCTTTCACCGTAGCCGAGCGTCCATTTGTTCACATACATGCCGACAAACTTGTCGGCCAGCTCGGTGTCCATCTCGCGGGCGAATTGCATGGCGTAATTCAGGGCCTCTTCGCGGTGCTCGAGACCATAGGAAACACTGTCGCGGATGGTTTTGGAAATGTGGCGGCCGAGTTCGGGCCCGAGAGCGCGGCGCACAGCATTGCCGCCCAGCGGCAGGGGCAGGCCCGTCTGTTCGTGCCACCAGATGCCGAGGTCAACGACCCGGTGCAACCCTTTTTGGGGAAAGAAGAGCTGTCCTTCGTGGATCAGGAGACCGGCTTCAACCAGTTCATTCTGGACGGCGTCGATGATCTTGTCGAAAGGCATAACCACAGGTTCGAAATGCGGCTCATAGAGTTTGAGAGTGAGGTAAGCGGTGGTTTTCAGACCCGGCACGGCAATGCGCTTGCCAGCGAGTTCCTGTGGTTTCAGTGACTCGGTGGCAACCACAATGGGGCCATAGTTCTCGCCGAAGCTGGCTCCGCAATCGAGCAGGATGTACTTTTCCCGCAACTCAGGATAAGCAGCAAAACTGATGGCGGTGACGTCATACGTTTCCGCCAAGGCGGCTTCGTTCAGCGACTGGATGTCCGAGAGAACATGCGTGTACTTGTAACCTGGTGTGGAAAGCTTGTGGGTGGCCAGGGCATAGAACATGAAGGCATCGTCGGAATCCGGAGAGTGCGCAAGCTTAATCTCGAACGGCTCTTTCTCGGTCTTCGAGGCTGTTTGTTGGCCAGGCATGGGCGTGCTCGGCTCCTCTTTTCGTGCGGCCCGGCGCGGTCGGGGCAACCTCCGCTGCGCCCCCGAACTTACCGGGGGGACTCGCCCAGGCTGAGATTCCCCAATGAGACTTCCTCCGTGACGGGAGGCTCTGTCTGGGGTCGGACGGAAGAAAACTTGTGCGCAGCAGGGCTTGCGTGGCGCTTGGCCGGGCGATTTCTTACCAGGGAGAGCCTAGCATATCGCAGGCTATTGCGACAAATGCCGGGCCCGCTTTTCACAGGGGAGCCTCTTCCCGAGTGCGCTGACGCGGGAGTAAACTCAAGATGGAATGGAGGCGGCCATGGATAAGCCTCGTCATCCTCTCGTTATCCGTCCGTGGAAAACCCGACAGACACAACGAAACAAATGGGAGACGCTCACAGAAGGGAAACGATTCGATCCTAAAGGGCCAAAGATGGGTTCCTCTTCGAAGATCCACCGTGCAGGTTCGAAGAAGCGAGACTGAGGCCGACGCGTTTGAGAGGCACGAAAGCAAGGCTCAGGGCAGTTGAACGAATGTGCTGCCGCTCACTTTTGGTGCGGGACGAAACACTAGCGCTGCACGACAGTTGGCGAGAAACTGTCTTTGGCTGCGCTGTCGTAAAGGTGAAGGATCTGAGCGGTGCGCTTGAGCAAATCCGAGGGCATGTCGCCAGCTTGGTAGTCCACCCATCCTGTCGTGTAGGTGAGGACCACCTTCCGGCCGGAGCAGACCATTTCCAGAGAACCAAGCCGGTTCAAAATCAACTTGACTTCACACAAAGCGCATTCCGGCAGCACCAGCAGGAAATCGTCGCTTGCCAGGCGCACCGCGAAATCGGAGCCGCGACACGCCTTCCTTAAGCGCCGAGCGAGCTCTTTCAACGCCTGGTCCATCGCGGATAAGCCGTAACGTTCATTCAGTTGCGCGAAATCATCCAGATGAATCGTGGCAATACTCAGCGATGTGTTCTGCCGCCGCGCGCGGGCTATCTCTTTGCCGAGCTGTTGCTCAACGAAGGCTCGAGTGTACAAGCCTGTGACCGGGTCCACGCCGGAGGGGTCAAAGATTTCGTTGCTACTGGCTTCCGGTGAATCGTCTTGATGGGTCAGCTGCCTCCGCTGACGGCGGAAGAAGCGTTGCCGGTAGAGCAGCCAGCCATTGAACAGGAGAAGCAGGCACAGGATTCCCCAACGAGCCTGGTCGGAATGGATCTCGTAAAAGTGATTGCTGTGGAGGAAAAGAGAGCGGAATGAGGTGAGCAAGAAGGCGAGCGCCGAAAGAGTGGTCACAAAAAGCGCAGACAGCCAAAGCCACCACTCGCGCCGGGCAATCTGGTGCAAATCAGTTTCCGCGTGTTGCGCGCGGAAGGCGGGCAGTCCCTCGAGGGGCGAGGAACGGCGCTTGGCTTTGCGAAGACCTAGCATCGATTGTATGTTCATTGCGAGGAGAGTGGCACGCAATTACCCGCAATTACTGTAGGCTGATGCTCGAAAGTGAGGCAACCTCGAAATGGTACAGGCGCGTTCCTTTCAGGAACCTGACCGAAGGGCCAGCGTAACGGATTCGGAGAGTACCGTACCTCCAAAACATCGATGCGCGGCCGACAGCGTGGTCTACTAGAGCCAGAGCCGAGCCCGGCCCTCGAAGAGGCAAGCATGAAAAACAAATGGATCATCGCGGGAGTAAGTGCCTTGCTGTGCGCTGCCGGAGCGGCAGCGCGTTCGTATAATCCGATGAAGTGGATCAAGAAAGGCCCGAGCCCCACAGCGACCGAGCAGCTCGCCGCGCATAGCGAGGAAGACAAGAAGCTAACGTTGCAGCTGCAGGCGTTGCTACCGCCGCGCACAACTCTGAAGAGTGCGTGCTCGGCATTCAAGGACCTGGAGGGATGCGTCGCGGCGCTGCACGTAAGCCACAATCTGCAGATCAAGTTCAATTGCCTGAAGTGGGATCTAACTGCCGTGAAGCCGGGTGGCGACGTTAAATCCTGCGAGGCCCCGTTTAGAGAAAAGGCCATGAACTTAAGCAAAGCGATCCGCGTGCTGAAGCCGGATGCCGACGCCAGGAACGAAGCGAAGAACGCCGAGAAGCGCGCGCGCGAGGACATCAAGGACGCGAGCTCGTAAAAGACAGCGAAACCTGGCGAAACAACTGCAAATGAAGAATCACGTGCCCCACGCGCAACGCCAGCGCGTGGGGCACGTAAAACTTCTCTAGCCGATCCAACCGGCCGAGTTTGTGCGACCTGCCTGGTCGAATCCTGCCAAACAGGGCTTCAAGCTCCGATTACTTTCTGCTTCGCTTGCGACGGTTTCACCCAAGGCTAGAGCGAAGAGACCATGCGGGCGACGGCGTCGTCGAAGGTGGCGTGGCCGTCGAGGTAGGGTTGCCAGAATCTCTGCAGCAGCTTGAAATAGTCGTTCCAGCCGCGCTGATAGAGGCCTTCGCGGACGGCATAGGGAGTGTAGCCGCCGCCAGGGACGCTGCCGTCCCGATCGCCGGCGGTTTCCCCGGAAGAGGCGAGGACCGGGCGAATCACTTCACCTGTGGTGTAAAAGACCAGAGCGTGCCAGAGGTCGCGAGGGATAGCCTTGTCGCGCTGGCGGCACTCGCGGATGATGGCGGCTTGCACGGGCTCGGCGATGCCGTGCGAGGCTTCGTGGAAAAGCACTTCGAGCGCTTCCGGGCCCTGATTGCGCGAGTCCAAACTGGAGATGGTTACGCGCAAGGGATCGACCGTGGTATAGGCGCCAGCCCAATTAGCATACGCGCTAACGTCGACGCGAATTTTTTCGCGCGGCCAGCGAGTTTGGTAGATGTCAGCGAGACGTTCGGACAGGCCCACGCCCTGTTCGCGGACGAGCGGGGCCACGCGCAGGATCCAGCGGCGATTGGCGCGATCGTGTTGCGGCCAGAGATGTGCGCGATAGATGGACGCCGCGGATTCCAGGACTTGGGTCAGCTTTGCGGGCATGCCAGCGTCGCAGAATTTTCGCTTCCTGCCAGAGAGTTCGTCGCAATCCTCGAAATCGCCAAGCTGATCTTTCAACTGGATGAGTTCGGTCGAAAAGAGGAGGTCTTTGCCGGTGTAATTTGCGGCGTAATAGGTGACCGCGTCGTCCCAGGACTTTTGTTCGGAGGCCGTGAGAGTAGGCTTTGCCTCCGGCGCTATTTTCAGCGGCGGCCCGCTGGCCTTGCTGGTATTGTCCGGCGCCGAGGCGGCCGCCCGCTGCCGGGCTTCATGATAGAGCGTGTGATGAAGATTGACCCAAAAACCGCTGTGGAGTTCAAAGACAGGGAGAGGCCCGTAAGTGGAACCGTATTGCGGACGCGCTCCCGCCTGCAGCGGAAACAACAACAAGAGAGGTAACAGAAAGAGCAATCCGAATTGTGCCCCGCGACGCATGACGAATTGAACGATACTAGCGCCAACGCTTCCCGCGCACAAATCACTGGCCGCAGCCTGGCAGGGCCGCAGATTGCCGTTGGCCGATAAAAACACAGCGTTGAACTGCGTTGAACTGCGCTCCGCAGCGCATGTGGATTGTTTTGCCATTTCCGGCCAGCAGATCTCGGTGTCAATTGGCCGCCAAGAACCCCGCCAGCGATCTCGGTGTCAATTGGCTGGCAAGAACTCGGCCATCGAACGCCTGGTCTGCCACGTCATGCAGGTAAAGCTAATCCACTTTGGGGTCTGTCTCGCTGCCGACAGCGCCTTGCCGGTCAGCGGCGTGCAGGCCACCATTCGAATCACGGAAAAATGACCGCCGTCCTGTTCGTCCATACCGGAGCGGAGTCGCCGCCAGCTCGTATTTTGCCGGGGCGCCGAGCGTGCTCGCGCCGACAATCACATAGCGAAAGGCGTAACCGTTTTTCATGCCCGTCGCGAGGTCTGAATCCAGGAGCCCGGCGGCCGCGGCGTTGGCCGGGCCGTGAAGTGGAGGTCCGAGATTTGCGAGAGATTCAGGCAGCCGCGAATTTTTGTTGCGATAGGCCTCGACGGCGTCGGCAATTTTCTTCAGAGCCTCGATCGCGCCCCGTTCCGTGGCGTCCATCTCGGCGGCATCCCATTCGACTTCCAGCGAGGGAAGATCCAGAAGCAGCAAGCCCAGTGACAGCAGCTTCCACTCACCGTCCTCACGCACCATCCCCATGGTGATCTGGTGGGTGTTTACCCCGGTGGTGTCCGTGGTATCCCGAAGGTCCATGGGCAGAAAGGCCATGTTATCGCGGAGATCCGCGCCGCCGATCTGCATCTCTGTTGTGACATCGGGTGTCTCACAGCGGAGAATGAGGCGGCCAACGGGGTTCGTCGATGCTGTAGCTTTGCCCGGCTCATTCAGAAGCACGAAACGCTTCATCAAGGAGACCCGCGCGGCTGGCGTCATACGGGAAAACGCTTCTTTGTTCCTGGCCGTCAGAAAACGGGCAAAATCAGTTTGATTTTGGGAACAGGCGGCGGAAAGTACGGCTTTGAGAGCAAGGCTTGGCCCACCGGTGGTCGTAGTTTCGCTCGCCACGTTTGCGGCACTTTCAGCAAGTTTGGAACTGGATTCCTGCGATAGGCCATTCGCGGCCGTGAGCAGAACCGCGCAGACCAGAAAAAAGATTCGTCCAAGGATCTTCGTTTTCTGAGACCTCACGTCAATCCTTTGCCAGGCTGAGAATCGCTGCTAGATTCTGCGTGAAGGTCGACCGTGGCAGAACTTCATCGCAACCCGCAGCCTGTGCTTGAGCGGCAAGCTCCCTCTGCACGTGCGACAGGAATCCCACCACGCGAATGTCCTTGCGGGCTTGCCGCAGCTTTTCAATGATTTGGATCGGCTGGCTTCGCGCGTTCAAGTCAACGATGACGAGTTTTGGGGCGCTCTCCATTAGTCCCATCAGCGCCTCCCCGTTCGCCGCCACCTTCACTTCCACTCCGAGTTGCTTGGCGGTTTCGGCCAGCTTCATCTGGAAAAACAGATCATCCATCAGCGCTACGACTCTTCCCATCTCTTGCGTCCTCGTTCCCTCGTTCCCTCGTTCCTGATCATTATGCGCCCGTTCTTCATTTCCATACGTTCAAAGGGCTTTTGCGAGTACAATAAATTCCTTCATGGGAGGTGCTTCATGCAACCTGCCTCCGCCACTGAGATACAACCCGCCATCTCGCTACTGGAAAAGACGCCACGTTTGCTCGAAACGCTGCTTGGGGATTTGCCGGGGGAACTTCTTCACTGGAAGCCTGTGCCGGACCGGTGGTCGATTTCCGAGGTGCTCGCGCATCTGGCGGCCCTCGAACAAGTTTACGCCGAGCGCATGTTGCGCATGATCGCGGAGGATTCCCCGGCGCTCACGAAATACGACCTGGCCGGCGCCGCTGCTCGTGGCGAGTATTCCCGAGGATCAGCAGGCGAAAATCTCGCGGTTTTTACGCGCACGCGCCGCTCGACGCTCGCGCTGTTGACGGGCCTCCCCGCCTCCGCGGGCGGGCGCACTGGCGTCCATTCGGAACTCGGCACGGTAACGCTCGCGCACATGCTCAACGAGTGGGCCAGTCATGACCTCGGGCATCTGCGACAGATTGCGGAGCTTTATCGCGCACGCGAATTTCATCCACATTCCGGGCCGTTCAGGAAGTATTCGAATCCCAAGCCGTGAGCCACTCCCCGGAAGACCTGCGAATGGCCAGCTGCGGGCCGCGCGACGTCACACTTTACTCGCGTCCCGGTTGCCATCTTTGCGACCAAGCGAAAGCGGCTATCACGCCGGTTCTGCGCGAATTCGGTCTTGTCTTGCGCGAAGTGAACATTGATGAGGATCCCATTCTGAAGGATCGCTACGGGTGGGATGTCCCGGTGATCTTCATCGGCCAGCACAAAGCGGCGAAGCATCGCGTGGATCTGGCGCAGTTCCGCCGCCAGCTTGAAGAGGCCGGAACGAAGTGAGATTCCCGGCTGAAATCCGCGAGAGAGATTTAGAGATGTTAGTGACCGCCGGCGGTGCTGTGCGCGCCAACAGTTTCGTCCGGCACGTCGCCCTTGCGGCCCTTGACGCGGTCGTACACGCTGACCTGGCTCACCGAACCAAGCGCTTCGTTGTAAAAGGTCGGAATCCCCAGGGCGGTGCGCAACTCTTCGTTGAACTTTCGAAGATTCTGAAGGTGAGTCGCCAACGCCGGTAACTTGAGCCCTTCGTCCGTGAGCAGAAACTTCTGATAGCCCGCGTCCCATAGCCGTGTGAACTTTCCCTTTAGCATGATGGTTGGCGGAATCGTCATCTGATAACGCTCGTCGGTGCCTTTGCGGAACTCGGCTCCGCAGCCATATTTCTCGACGCGAACGACGCCGCGCGTGCTGCCCACAGCGAATCCGAGCGCCGCGAGACTTTCGATTGTTTTTGGGGAAAACCGGTCTTCGACATTCCACATGACGTATTCAGGGTACGATGCCCATCGCGCGACTGTAAAGCCCTGACTCGGCACTCTGGTCGGCTCACGGTTCTGCGGTGGTGTGGCCCCAAAGAAAACAGGCCCCAGAACGGTCGTTTGCAGGCAGAGAGGCGGTTGGAAACTCCTGAAAACCTGGGCCCATATCCCCGGACCATATCCCCGGACTAGGCTGGGGCATCCAATTCGGAGTAAAATGGTCTGATATCCCGGATACAGCGTAGCCAGGAAGGGACTCGAGTCAACGAGGCATGGCCACAACGGGGCACATCACCGCATCTGGTCGCGAATCAACGGCCCAGCAAGGTCGGGCCGGAGAATCCCTGCTCGACCGGATTGGGAATACGCCCTTGCTGCGCTTAGAGCGCGTCGGCCAGAAATACCCCAACGTCGAGTTTTATGCCAAGGCCGAGTGGTTCAACCCTGGCGGGTCCGTGAAGGACCGGCCGGCACTGAGCATGATTCGGGCAGGCTTGGCGAGTGGCGCTCTGCGGCCGGGCAAGACCATCATTGACGCGACCAGCGGCAATACGGGGATTGCGTACGCGATGGTGGGCGCGGCGTTAGGGTATCCCGTCAAGCTCTGTTTGCCGGACAGCGCTTCCCTTGAACGCAAGCACATCCTCACGGCCTTCGGCGCCGAGCTGGTAATCACGCCCGGCGATGAAGGCACCGACGGGGCGATTCGCAAGGTGCACGAAATCGTTGCCGCCGATCCGGCGAGATATTTTTATCCCGACCAGTACAGTAATCCGGCGAACTGGCAAGCGCATTACCGCACGACGGCCAGCGAAATCTGGGAGCAAACATCCGGCCGGGTTACACACTTTGTTGCTGGGCTGGGGACGAGCGGCACATTCGTCGGAACGGCGCGGCGGCTGAAGGAGCTGAATCCGGAAATCCGTTGCGTCAGTTTGCAGCCGGACGCGCCGTTTCATGGTCTTGAGGGCTGGAAACACATGGAGACGGCGATTCGTCCTGCGATTTACGATGACACGCTGGCCCATGACAATTTGGCGGTGTCCACGGAGAAAGCCTACCGCCTCGTGAAGCGCCTTGCGCGCGAAGAGGGTTTGCTCGCCAGCCCCAGCGCAGCGGCGGCGTTGCTGGGCTGCTTCAAGGTTGCCGCCCGCATTCCCAAGGATGAGCGCGCGGTAATGGTCACTGTTTTTGCGGATTCCGCGTTGAAGTACTTGAACGAACGCTTTTGGGACGAAGAGTAGATATGGCGGACGAGCCCACAATTTGGATCAGCGGGCGCCTGGTGGAAAAAATCCGCGCGCATGGCGCGGAGACCTACCCGCATGAATGCTGTGGCGCGCTGCTCGGACGAGACTCCGGCGTAGTTGCCGGGAGCGACCCCAACAAAGATGCGCTGAATGCTGAGCGGGAGATTCTCGAGCTCCTTCCGCTGGTCAATCGCCGCGACGACTCTCCGCATAACCGTTTTTCAGTCACTGCGGACGACGTGCGCGCCGCCGAAAAAGCCGCGCGCGAGCACGGACTCGATGTGGTCGGCTGGTATCATTCCCACCCGGACCATCCGGCGCGCCCCAGCCAGTATGACCGCGATCATGCCTGGCCGTGGTACAGCTACATCATCGTGAGCGTGCAAAAAGGCGCGCCACAGGACATGACCTCCTGGCGCTTGACTGACAACCGCGAAGGATTTTCGCCCGAAGGGATTGAGATTCGCCACCGTGCTGCGGTCTAGCCCGGCGGCTCCAAAGCACTGGAGAAATGAAATGCCCGTGAAAGTGATGATCCCATCGCCGCTCCGGTCCTATGCGGGAAAGCGGGACTCAGCGGAGTTCAACGTCCGAACCGTTGGGGAGGCGCTCGGCCGTCTGACGACCGAATTTGCCGATCTGCGCAAGCATCTGTTTACCGAAGATGGCAAGCTGCGCAGCTTCGTCAACGTGTATGTGAACGACGAAGACATTCGCTATCTGGCGAAGGAGAACACGCCCACAAAGGATGGCGACACCATCAGCATCATTCCGTCCATCGCCGGAGGGGTTGAGGGCTACAACCGTCATTGCGAGCGAGGCGAGGAACCTCTCTTCGGTTTCCTGGACGCAGCCGCATCGTAATGAGGAGTGAGAAGAAGAAAATGGCCACCACAGCACAGCCGCCGACCGGCTCTAAACCGGCCGCGGGCCTTTCGAATGAAGAAATTCTGCGATACAGCCGCCACCTTATCATGCCGGAAGTCGGCATGGAGGGGCAGCTCAAGCTGAAAAACGCCAAAGTCCTGCTCATCGGCACGGGCGGACTTGGCGCGCCGCTTGGCCTGTATCTTGCGGCCGCGGGTGTCGGTAAGCTTGGCTTGGTTGACTTTGATGTCGTCGACTTCACAAATCTCCAGCGCCAAGTCACCTTTGGCAGCAGCGATGTGGGCAAGCCCAAGAGCCAGGCCGCCCGGGCGCGCCTTTCGAACCTCAATCCTGATATCCAGATCGAGTCGTTCGAAACACAGTTGACCAGCGCCAACGCCCTCGATCTGTTCAAAGACTTCGATATCATCGTGGACGGCACGGACAATTTTCCGACTCGCTACCTCGTGAATGACGCGTGCATTCTGCTCGGTAAGCCCAACGTGTACGGCTCGATTTTCCGGTTCGAAGGGCAAGTCAGCGTTTTCGGCATGCCCGACGGGCCGTGCTACCGCTGCCTCTATCCCGAACCGCCTCCACCGGGACTCGTGCCGTCCTGCGCGGAAGGCGGAGTGCTCGGCGTTTTGCCCGGAATCGTTGGCTCGATCCAGGCGATGGAAACAATCAAGCTCATTCTCGGCCGTGGGGACAATCTCATTGGCCGCTTGCTCCTGTTCGACGCACTGGGAATGAAATTCCGCGAGCTCAAGCTGCGCAAGAACCCGAACTGCCCCATGTGCGGCACGCATCGCACGATTAACAAACTCATCGATTACTACGAATTTTGCGGCGTTCGCGGCGAAGAAGCTCCCGGCCCGTCGGTGCAGGTGCCGGAGATTACGCCACGCGATCTGAAGATCTGCAATCTTAAGGGCCACCTGATCCCGCTTGGCGAGTTGACACGACGCGTCTGCGAGCTGGATTCGTCGCGGGAAATTGTGGCGCATTGCCGCAGCGGGAAGCGCTCCGCCGAGGCCGTGGACTTCTTGCGCAAAGCCGGTTTCCGCAAAATTCTCAACCTGAAGGGTGGCATCCTCGCGTGGTCCGACGAGGTTGATCCATCCGTTCCAAAGTACTGATTCGTTTTCGGAACTCCTGTAGATTGTGGAATGAGAGTGCCTGGACCGGGTCCGGGCGCATTACGTTTCTCCTTGTCGGTTCGTTGGAGTGAAGGCATACTCTCTCATCTCCAGGAGAGAAAATGGCAGCGACAAGAATCACGGTCAATCACAACGGATCCATCCGTGTGGAAGACGATTTCGAAGTCGTCGATCCCGAAGGAAAATCCTTTGGCCTGTCGGGACGCACGACCATCAGCCTGTGCCGCTGCGGCCATTCCTCCAACAAGCCTTTCTGTGACGGCTCGCATAAAACATGTGGATTCACTGACACGGTCGCCGCGCGCGAACTCCCGGTGCCCAAGCCAAAGCTGTAGACGCTCCGGGAATGTAGGTACGTAAATGTTTCAGGATGTGAGACTGTCTCAGAGTGAGACAGCCTCCGAATTTTCGGTGATACTGCCTGTCCCCAAGGTAACTCTAACGAAACAAAAACGATAGAGCTCTATTCCAACAACCTGGACAGGACGCGTGTGTCTCGTTCCCTTCGGCTAAGTCTCGACTTCTTCCTTGGCCCGACTGTAATAGATTTATTTTCAGTATCTTACAAACCTGCATTTCCATGAGAAAAAGGTCATAAACTTGCATTCCCTGGCAGTGGCTAGTTTTTCTTCGGTATTTGGGGGGATTTCGTGGGTGCTTGGGCCAATATCGTCGGGTTTCTCCGGGGTGACCGCACATTGCCCCCTGCGCAGAACCTCCGCTCGCGACTCCTCATCTCCTCCGGCTGGACGGTTTTTGTCATCTTTCTTGCAGGGATTCTGTATCTGCGGCAGACCAGCATTGGTGGCTCCCCTCAGGCCTATCTGTATCTCGAAATTGGAGGCACCCTCCTCAGTTTCTGCTATGCCGCTAATGCCTTGGTCCGGTTTCGCGCCACGCACGATCGCACTGCGCTGATCCTGGCCTTTGGTTTTGTACTTTCTGGGATCATTGAGACGGTCGGCTATTTCAATCTGAACAGTGTTCTGGCCATCGGCCCCGCCGCTCTTTCAGGCGTCCCCGTGGGTTGGATGGTCAGCCGCACAGTGCTCGCGGTTCTGTTGCTCGCTGCCATCGCGGTCGAACGCTACATGCCAACCGCTCGGCAGCCCAGCAAGGAAACCGCCGCCGCGCTGCTGGTCGTCGCGCTCGCCGTCTATCTGACGAGTGCGGCGTTTCTGGCTGCACCCGCAGCACCGCTTGCACGTGCCGGGAATCTGCTGTCTCGCCCGTGGGATCTGCTTCCCGCGGCTCTGTTCCTGGCCGCCGCAGCCTGCTTTCGCAACCGCCTCAAGAATGACAAGGACAAGAAAAGCAGTGCAAGTGTTTTCGACTATTCGCTCTTTCTGGTGGCTTCACTTAACGTCATCTGCCATCTGTCGGCCGCATTCTCGCGGCAGCTCTTCGATGGACCGTTCTTTTTGGCGGAGTTGAGCAAGACGCTCAGCTATGTCGTCATGCTTTCTGGCGCTTTGTTGGATCAGGCCCGCCTCTTCGAGCAGGTGCGCTCGATGGCCGTAAGCGATCCGCTCACTGGCCTAGCGAATTACCGCCGCCTCATCAGCGTCTTGGAAGCGGAATTGGACCGCTCGCGTCGCACGCAGCGCTCGTTCAGCATCGTGCTTCTCGATATGGACGGGCTCAAGACCATCAATGACCATTACGGACACCTCACCGGCAGCCGCGCGCTGGTGCGCCTCGGGAAGATTCTGCGCAACCATTCCCGCGCGATTGACACGGCCGCGCGATACGGCGGCGATGAATTCGCTCTTGTCCTACCCGAAGCCGGCAAGGACCTTGCTTCGCGCGTCGTTTCCCGAATCCGTGAGCGGCTGGCCGCGGAGACGGAACCGCCCGCGCTCTCCGTCAGCGCCGGTGTCGCTGCTTTCCCGGAGGATGGTGATTCCCCCGAAAAACTTCTCGGTGCCGCTGACCGCGCCCTTTATGCCATGAAGCACCGCAGCGGAAGCAGCATACAAAATCTCACGCGTATTGCCGCGTGCCTGTGAGGATGAACATTCGACATGCCTCTCAGGACGAAATTTACGTTTCATCGCGCCGAAAAACGGATCCCCATGGAAATCCCTGTGTTCATCGACGGCCATCGACTGGCGCCAGGTTCGGAATCGACTTTTACGGAGAACGTGAGCGCGCGTGGCGCGCGTGTGGTGAGTACGCGCCGTTGGGAACAACACGAGAAGCTGATATTCGCCTCGTGCACCGGAGACTTTCGCTCCTCGGCAAGAGTAGCTTACTGCCAGCCATTGCAAGGCGAAGGCTTTGCCATTGGCGTGGAGTTCCTCCAGCCGCAAGGGCGATGGGTAGTTCAATCCCCAAGATAGCTTGACGTCCAACGGCGAGCGGATAGGAGGGAAACGCCTGGAACAAGAGAAGACAGATTACTGGTGCAAGAATTATAAGAAGGCCTGAAGCGCTTGGCGGACCAAATAGAAGCTGCCAAGCGCTTCAGTCTTTTTGAAGGCTCATCTTTTCGCGATATGCCCCTCACTCTTTCTTGCGATTAGCATCAGACATTCTCCGAAGAGGACAGAGGGGGAGAGAAGCGTCGCGAGAATTTCCTTGTTTCTTTCTCGCTGTGCGTCGTCTTTTTCTTTGCGGAAAGCGATGCGCGTATACAGCCACATCCAGGGCGCATAGATTGCGTAGAGATAGCTGACAGGCTTGATGTGCGTGTGGCGAACTTCCGCTAGCCGGAAGCCGGAATTATGCAGTTCATAACGCAGTTCGGGGAAAGTCGCGAGACCGACGTGATGAAGCGGATGCCGCGCAGTTTCGTTCAGAGGGAGCGCGTCGCGGCCGAAGAAGCCGCTGCCAAAAAATCGCACGCGCGAACGCAGTGCCGTGATGTTCGGGGTGCTGAGAATGAGCAGCCCGCTCGGCTTGAGAATGCGGCACATCTCGCGCAGAAACAAAAAATGATTTTCTAAATGCTCGATTCCCTCGGTTGAAATGGTCACATCAAATGTCCCATCTGGCCACGGGAACGCCTCGTCCAGATTCACTTTCGCGAAGGCCTGGCCGAGGCGGGTTTCAGCTTCTGCATCGACATCCGCGCCAACCGCGTCAAATCCCCGCTCGATCAGCGCCAGAGTGAGCGCTGCGGTTCCGCCACATGGCGCATCAAGCACTCGCGCTCCTGACGGCAATTCAAGCGTTAGCATGCGCTTCAAGACCGCCTGCTGAACCACGGTGAGTTCCGGGGGATTCATGGCACCCGCCATTTCTTGAGCGCATCCTCGTAAACGCGGATCGTGTTTTCAACCATGCGCGCCGCCGAAAATCTCCGCTTAACCTCGCAACGGCCGGCCTCGCTAAGTTTTCTTCGAATCCCATCATCATTAATCACCCGCAGCATCGCGGCAGCAAATTCCACTCCATTGGGTTCCACGACCAGCGCAGTTCGCTCGGGATCAACCACTTCCGCCAACGCTCCGCGCTTCGTCGAAATGCAAGGCAGGCCCGCGGCCATGGCGGCCTGCAAGGCGGTTCCAAGGCCTTCGAATTCCGAAGGAAAGACGAATGCATCGAGGGCAGCATAAACCTGCGCGACATCATTCACGAATCCGGGGAAGAGCACCGCTTCCGTTTGTCCCAGTTGCTTTGCAAGGGCCTCCAGTTCCGCGCGGCATTGCCCGTCTCCCGCCAGCAAAAGGCGCACTTCCGGATGCAGCTCTCTCACTGCCCGCAACGCCTGGATCAAGTGTCGTTGTCCTTTTTCCGGAACAAAAACACTCACGCAGCCAAACAAAAACTCATTTTCCTTGACCCTCCAACGTTTTCGCGCGCTACTTCGTTGCTCTGGCACAGTCAAAGGCGGGATCTCCACGCCTTCGTTCACGATCGAAATTCTTTCCGCCTGGATCCCTGAATCAATCAGGCTCTGCGCCACATCTTTGCTGTTCGCTACGAATCTTTGGACCGCGTCGTACCGTGCTCGCGAAACCCAATTCTTTCGCAGCGGAAATCCAATCCTGCGCGACAGCACCACCGGCAGTTTTTTGCAGGCTCCTCCCAACCACGCCGCCGTCAGCGCATGGGGCTCATTGAGATGGATAACGTCGTAACCTCCATGGGTGACGAGGCCGCGCAGCGCCCTTGCGGCCCAGCCACGCAATCCCAGCCTCGGAACCTGATGCACGGGAATCCCGGCTTCCGCCGCGCGTTTCGCCAGCGGAGCATCCTGCGCCGCCAGCAACTCGGCCTGATGCCCGCGTTCGCGCAGCCCGCGTAGCGTCAACAGCGCCTGGCTCTGTCCGCCGCGCCATTCGCGTTCCAGGTCCACATAAAGTACTTTCATGACGTCCTGATTGCGGCGGCGCGCCGCTCAGCGTCGATGAGCCCGCCCAGTTTCTTGAACTTCAGCCACGTGCCGCGCGCCGCCATCCGCGAGATGACCCATCCTCGATAACCGTCGAGAAACCCACGGCGCAGAATGTAGTTGTTGAACCAATTCCAAGGTGAAGCCAGCCACATCGCCGCGCGCCAGCTCCGG